>JAEURF010000081.1 GCA_016789205.1 Anaerolineales bacterium | reverse complement strand
CATCACGCGCAAAAGAGGCGTTCATTAAATTTAATCTGCCTTCGGGGGCAAACGCTGAATGATGACGGGCTAAACGAGTCGGGAGAACACAATCAAAAATATCTATGCCACGCACAACGCCGTTGATTAAGTCTTCGGGAGTACCAACTCCCATGAGATAACGCGGCTTGGCTTCGGGGAGAATTGGTACAACCGCGTCAAGTGTGCTGTACATTTCTTCTTTTGTCTCGCCAACGGAGAGACCACCGATTGCAATGCCGGGTGTCCCTAAAGAAGAGATAAACGCGGCTGATTCAGCTCGCAAGTCAGGGTTGACGCCTCCTTGTACAATCCCAAATAATGCTTGGTCTGCGCGAGTCTTCGCTTTGAGTGAACGCTCTGCCCAACGATGAGTTCGTTCCATTGCTTTTTTTATATAAGCGGAATCATTGGGGTCGGCACATTCATCAAATGCCATGATGATATCAGCGCCAAGATTCTCTTGAATAGCAATTGATTTTTCAGGCGTGAAGCGATGCGTGGAACCATCAATGTGGCTTTTGAAGGTGACGCCATCTTCATCAATTTTGCGAGTTTGGGCTAATGAAAAAACTTGAAAGCCACCAGAATCGGTGAGCATAGGTTTGTGCCATTGCATGAATTTATGCAAGCCACTCATATCACGCACGAGTTCATCGCCGGGGCGCAAATATAAATGATAGGTGTTGCTCAAGACAAGCGAAGCATTGATATCTTTAAGATGTTCAGGCGTAAGTGTTTTGACGGTGGCTTGCGTACCTACAGGTGCAAAGACCGGCGTGATGAGGTCACCATGTGGCGTGGAGAAAATTCCAGTACGAGATTTGTTGTTTTTGGCTGTGATTTTGAATTCAAACATAAATAGATTATACCGACAAGCAAATAAAAATGTACTTACTCTTGTAGTTTTTTCATTTCACAGTTTATACTAACTTTAAATACTGAGATACACCGTCATGATTAAAAAACCAAACACATTACCGCTCGACCGAACAGATGTTTTCATCTCTATCTTCATGGGTTTAATGGCATTGGCTTTATATGTGCGCACATTAGCTCCTTCATTATTATGGGGTGATTCTGCAGAGTTTCAGACTCTTTCCTATACACTGGGAATGACACACCCAAGCGGATATATGACACAAATTATGTTCGGCAAGATATTTACATATCTTCCAATTGGCAATATTGCCTATCGAGTTAATTTAATGTCAGCGTTCTTTGGCGCTTTAGTAGTCGCAGAGACGTATCTGATTGTGCGCTTATTGGGTGGGAAACGCGTTGCAGGTGTTAGTGCATCTATTTTGCTGATGTTAACCGAAGGCTTTTGGTGGCGTGCGTTAATTGCCGAATCTTATGCACCAGCCGCTGGGATGCTCACTACCATATGGTTCTTAGTACTACTATGGAGAAAAACTGAAACTTGGCAATATTTATTTTTGGCTGGGCTTGCAGGTGGATTAAGTGTTGGGATACATTCAACTGTTGTTATGACAGCCGCGTCTGTATTAATCGTCATGATATTAACAGCACGCACACTTAAGGATTGGCTTGGCGCCGGGGCTGGAGCATTGCTTGGTTCATTAATGACCTTTGGATTCTTCATTTTCCTTGATTACAAAGACCCACCTTCAAGTATATACAATACTATATATCGTCCAAATCTAAGCCTTTTCAGTTTACAAATTCATGAGTTTGATACGCCTTTGGAAAGGTTTTTTGCTATTTTTCCAGCTAGTAGTTTCTGGTCTTATTATTTCACTGCAACACCTGATGAAATTAGCAGACGCTTACTTGAATATATTTTATATTTTCCAAACTGGGTATTCATCTTAATTATCTTAGGCGCAATCATGCTCTTCGTTTCTGATAAATGGCAAGATGCACTTTACCCACTGATTGCTTTTATTATTATCTGGGGATTTGCTACCACTGTGTCCTTTTCAGTGTATCGAGAATTTTACGTACCCATTTGGGCGATTGTCTATATCTGGTTTGGAATTGGAGCGAGTGCAGTATTAAGTTTCCTAGAGCGATTATCCATTCAAAGACAATTTCTAACAAAAATAATTCACCTGATTCTTAGCATACTATTGATTACCCTCCCAGTATGGTATGCCCGCCAAGATTTGGCTCGCTCAATTCAGTCTGGATACCCAGTTTTTGTTCAACGTTATCATATATATCCAATTTATGGACCTGATAAAGCCATTCTAGATGCCTCACGAATTCTAAACCGCATTGAAGATAATGCAATCCTTTTCACAAATTGGGATAAACTCTATAGCCTTGTCTACACTGCTCATATTGAATACGGAAGAACTAGCATTTCGCTTCACGAATGGTTAACAGACAATCCAGAACTTGCGAAATCTGCAATTGAGTATATAGACCTGAACATTGATGAACACCCAATCTACTTCTTTATTGTTGTGCCGCAGTTACCTGACTCATTTCGTATTGAGCAAATCAATGACCAGCTATATCGTGTATATAGAAATTAAGAATGTACAGCACACTCTCCCAACTTGCAAAAGAAGAATATTGTTATCTCACAACCACTGGGCGCAAAAGTGGCAATCCGCATGAAATTGAGATTTGGTTTTGTGTTTATAACAATTCAATTTACTTAATGTCAGGCGGGGGCGAAAAATCAGATTGGGTGCAGAACTTGATTCAAAATCCCACTGCAAAAATCCGCATTGCAAAAGAGATATTTACGGTCACAGCACGGTTTGACAACGATAAAGCAGAAGATGAAGCCGTGCGTAATCTGATGGCAGATAAATATAATGAACGCGAAAAGGATAGTTCATTAAGTGATTGGGCGAAAAAAGCATTGCCTATTGCATTTGATATATCGTAGGAGAAATTTATGAGACTAGAATCTTTGATAGGCACTTGGGCTGGAATCGCTAAAAACAATAACGGCTGGGAAATGGAAATTACAATTTCCATTCCAAGTTCATTTGAAGTCGGTTCAATATTAGGCACATACAATATTCCTCAAATTCCATGTACAGGCAAATTTCGAATCCTTGACATTCAAAGCAACAAATTAGAATTAAAAGCTGAAGACCAACAAGGTGAATGTGGCAAAGCAGATTCAGATTCGCTTGAATCGCTTTCGGATGGAACGCTTTTGTATGTATCCAGAGGTAAAGGGTGGGAAGCAAAAGGGATTTTACAAAGAAAAATATAAAACAAAGAATTTTTATTAGGTCTTTTGGGTGACTGAAAAAATCAATGGCAAGTCATACAATCAAATTGACTTAAAGGAGACCTCATGAGCAACTTTGATAAAAAATTAGATGATGCCGTAGAGAAATACGAAAAAAGTTTTGATAAAAATGTAAACAAACTTGCCAACACTGCCGAAAAAGTTGCCAGCGGGGTAAATCGTTTATATATCGGTTGTGCAACCATTCTTGGAAATTTATTTTTTCTAGCATTTTGTTTGTGGGGTGCCTATGCCGCATACAATTCATATAACTTGGGCAAAAATGGTGAAACGACCACAGGCATTGTCATTGAACTTGAAGAAAGCAGTTCAACAGAAGGTGGATGTTGTGTTTATTCCCCCATCATCGAATTTCAAGCAAATGGTCAAACCTATACATTTGATGGTGATAGTGCATCTTACCCACCAGAATATGAAGTCGGTCAAGAAGTGCGTGTGTTGTATAACCCCGAAAACCCCAACAATGCTCAAATCAACAAAGCCAGCGAACGTTGGCTCATGCCTGTCATCGTTATCCCCGCCATGATAATTACATCTATCATTTTTACATTTGCGATGATTCGCGCTTGGCGACGGAATGATGATGTCATGTTTTAAGATAAAGCCCGCCTCATTCTTAATGGATATTTGTTTCTAAACCTTCTACATTTTCATTCGCGGAGTTATCGTGTACGAACATCGCAAACAACCTTTAGCAAAAACATCTGTGTTCATAAAGCGATTAATCCGAAACGCTATAGCAGGATTATTGCTTTTAATATTTTCTTTAATATTTGGAATGATTGGGTACCACTTTCTCGAAGGCTTATCTTGGATTGATTCATTATTAAATGCCTCAATGATTCTCGGTGGAATGGGTCCAGTTAATCCGCTACAAACAAATGCAGGGAAAATTTTTGCTTCGTTCTATGCCTTATATTCAGGTGTAATTTTGTTAGCATCCGTAGGGATTTTGATTACACCAATCTTTCATCGCTTTTTACATCACTTTCACCTTGCAGATGATCCCAACACCTGAATAGACCTCGTAATGGCATGTTTTTATTCTTTCGTTATCAACCTCACTTGGTTATCATAAAAAACATAATCCCAAGCCCAGTTGAACATGACGACAATGCGGTTACGAAAACCTATCAAGCGATAGATGTGTAAGAAAACCCATATTACCCATGCAATGAATCCGCTGAATGAAATGCCGAAGATTCTGGCGACGGCGGCGTTTCGCCCAATGGTAGCTAACAAGCCAGGGTCTTTGTAATGAAATGGGATTAAGTCTTTGTTATCAATCAAACGTAAAATATTTTTGGCGGCATGTTTGCCTTGTTGCATAGCGACTGTTGAAAGCATCGGCAGAGGTTGATTATTTTCATCTAACAAGAAAGAAGCATCACCGATGACAAAAGCCTCAGGAAATTGTGGCAGTTGTAAGGTCGGAGTGACGCGGGCACGCCCCATGCTGGCTTGTTCCACGCCAAGCGTGTTAATCAATTCGACAACTTTCGCGCCAGCAGTCCAAATCAAAGTTTGTGTATCAATATATGAACCATCTGCAAAGGTCACACGTTGACCGTTGTAATCTTGCATTCTTGTATCCAAACGAATTTCGACATTTTTCTTTTCTAAAAGTTTTTTTGTAGCATTACGCAATTCATCGGGATAGGAACTGATGAGATGTGCGCTTGCCTCAACCAAAATTACTCGCGCATCTTTCAAATCTAAACGCGGATAATCTTTTTTCATAACATGCGAAATTAATTCAGCCAACATGCCTGCTGTTTCAACACCTGTCGGTCCCCCACCAATGATGACGAATGTGAGCATGGCTTTTCGTTTTTCAGCATCTCCTTCATGATTGGCTTGTTCAAACATAGAAAGTAAATGATTACGAATTTGAATTGCGCTTTCAAGGTCTTTGAGATGCAAGCCGTGTTCTTCTAACGTTTCAAAATTAAAGAAGTTTGTGCGTGTGCCTGCGGAAATCACAAGGTAATCATACGCAATCGCAGAGCCTTCAAGTTTTACAAATTTTTCTTTAAGGTCAATTGCAGTGACTTCGCCCATTTGAACTGTCAGATTTTTTTGATTACGAAAAATGGTACGCACAGGTTGAGCAATTTGCGAAGGTAGTAAACCCGCAATCGCCACTTGATATAACAAAGGTTGAAAAAGATGATGATTATTTTTGTCAATCAATGTGATATGAACTGGCGCATTTGCAAGTGCGCGTGCAGTTTCTAAGCCTGCAAAGCCAGCACCAATGATGACAATATGGGGAGTTTTGTTTGTGTTCATAAGTGATTCCTCACTATTTAGTATTATATTTGTGAAATTTATCACTAATATTATAACTATTCCCCCATTTTTTGTAAAGCCCGTTAAGCAGGTTTATAAATTGTCATTCTTTTAACGTAGCCTACTTATTGTATGCGTCCAAAATTTTTTCCATCATGTTAATGGCGTCATGGTCAATGGTTTGAAATTCAGGATGCGACTCAAACCAAGCCAACGAACGGCGCACACCTTCGCTCCATTTGACCTTACAATTGTATTCTGGCACAAAGCATTTGATTTTGCTATTGTCAAAAACCACACTATTGGATTTATCGCCAATTAAACTTCCGATGGCATGTTCATCAAATTTGGCAATAAAATCACTGGGGATGTAAACGACGTTTCTTTCTACGCCTAAAGCTTGATACGCTTCGTTATAAATTTGATTCCACGTCAACACTTCGTCTGATGTGATTTGAAATGCTTCACCAATTGCCTTTTGATTTCCTAATAAGCCAATCAAACCAACTGCAAAATCTTCATGCCAAGTTAAGACCCATAAAGAAGTTCCATCACCGGGGATAATGACTGGTTTGCCTTGTTTCATTCGATCAATTAAAGTCCACGGGTGTCCCCAACTGCCAACAATGAATGGGATTTGTGAAGGTCCATAAGTATGTGATGGACGAATAATCGTGACAGGGAATTTTTCATCGTGATAGGCTTGCATCAATCGTTCTTCGCAAGCAATTTTGTTGCGTGAATATTCCCAAAATGGATTTTCTAATGGCGTTTCTTCAGTTATCAAATAATTTTGAACTGGTTTTTGATACGCGCTTGCTGAAGAAATAAATACAAATTGATTTGTTTTATTCCTAAATAAGTTAATGTCTCGTTCAATATCATGTGGAGAGAAAGCAATAAAATCTACAACTGCATCAAAGTGATGATTTGAGATTAAATCTGCAACTTGTGAAGGATTGTTATAAATATCTGCTTGTAAAACAGTTGCGCCTTTTGGAGCAGGGTATTTTTTCGATTCAGAACGATTGATTAAAAAAAGTTCATGCCCGCGTTGAATTGCAAGTTCAGAACATGCCGAGCTGATTAATCCAGTGCCGCCGATGAAGAGAAATTTCATTTAGTCTGCTCCTGCTTCTGGGATGGGTGTTGGCGTTTGCGGACGATTGGATGTGAAATTTTCTACCCAGAAAATAATCAATGCTAACCAAACAATGCTAAAACCAATTAATCTTGTGGTGTCAAAATCTTCTTTGTAAATAAACACGCCGATTAAAAATTGAATCGTTGGAGCAAGATATTGCAATATGCCAATCATCGTCAATGGAATTTGTTTGGCGGCAGAGGCAAACATCAAAAGTGGAATGGTTGTCACGATACCTGCGCCTATCATTAACAAATCTGCTGTGAGACCTGTATGTAGAAATGATGCTGTGCCATCCGCTTCGTGGAAGCTGAGATACAAAACGGCTGGGATGAAGAGAATGCCGGTTTCGAGAGTCAAGCCGAAGACAGATGAAAGAGGCGCAAGTTTTTTCGCGAGTCCATAAAAGCCGAAGGAGAATGCTAATCCTAAAGCAATCCATGGAAGCCTTCCATAGGTAAATGTCAGGTAGGCGACGCCGATGAATGCAATCACAATTGGAATCCATTGGGTGATGCGAAGTTTTTCGCGCATAACAATCAAACCTAAAAATACACTCAATAATGGATTAATGAAATAGCCGAGACTGGTTTCAACAATGTGACCAGCATTGACTGCCCAAACATATAATAACCAATTGACGCCGATAAGTAATGAAGCGATTAAATAAATTTTTAGCGTTTTGGCATTGATTAAACTGCGAAATTCATTCCATTGCTTTGAAATTAAAATGATGATGATTAAAAAGATGAAAGACCATGCAATGCGATGACCTAGCAATTCTAATGCTGACACGTGTTGCAATA
>JAEURF010000080.1 GCA_016789205.1 Anaerolineales bacterium | reverse complement strand
TTATCGAAATTCTGCCATTAGACCCAATCACAATTGTCTCTGCAAATGCTCGAACATTTCTAATTTCGATTCCCATTTTTGGTTCAGCAGTGCCAACAGGTTTTCGTGCCGAATCACCCACGCCCTCTAAAGTTGCCACAAGCAATGTCCCTACTGAAACCATTGCGCCTACAATTACAAAAGTACCTCCAATTTCTGGCACACAAAACAGAACACCTTTCAATACCTTACCACCCACTACAACTTTAACCCCATCCTTCACACCCTTACCCACTTGGACTGCCTCGATTACACCTACGCCAATCAGTTGTACTGGCATTACAAGCGTCTCGCATGGTGGGCTTGAATTTGAAAACAACATCATGCGCATGGATATATCAAACGATACAGGATATAGATTATCTGTAGCACAAATTTATGTTGAATGGAATCATGATACGGGTCACAATGGAGGCGACCGTACGCTTCGCTTGACTCAAATTCGACTTGATAGGCAAACCTGGAACGGTGATATTCACGCCCCATCCGCTTTTATACCGGCATATTACCCGTTTATCCCGCCGGGTGCATCAACGATTGAATTTATTTTCCATCAAGATTATGACACCATTGATGGAACCGAAAGAATCATCGTCACGTTGGGTACGCCGGGTTGTATCAATTATCCGATAGATTCAAGTAAATAAAATGAAAAAAAACAATCAAGAAAAAGGTCAAAGTTTAATTGAGCTGGCGATCAGCTTACCTGTGATTCTCTTAATCTTATTAGGTACAATAGATTTTGGCATGGCGCTTTTTTCTTATTCCATCTTAAGAGATGCGGCACAGGAAGGCGCTTTGTACGGTTCTTTTAACCCAAGTAACACGAAAGAAATAGAAAACCGCGCGCGCAACATTCTCCCCCGTAGTGATGAAGCGGTCTTTTCATCTCCAGTAGATTTAAGGGATACATCACGAGTAACTGTAGATATTGATGCAATTGGAGATGATTGTCGTGGAACGACACGCGGCGTTGCTAATAGCATCCGCGTTAATGTCATTTATCAATATCCAATTGTGATGCCGTTTACTGGAAACATCATCGGCTCAGATACAATTACGCTGACTGGTAGCGCAACCAATATTATTCTTCAACCACCATGCCCATAAAATTTTCTTCCCACCACCCAAGTGAAAAAGGACAAGCAATTGTCATTATTATCTTTACCATCATCGGTTTGATTGGTATTTCTGCACTTGCGATTGATGGCACAAATGCGTACGCGGATAGTCGCCGTGCCGAAACTGCCGCATCTGCCGCCGCATTGACCGGCGCATTAACACGCATTGAAGGTGGGAATTGGCGCGCCGCCGCGTTAGCATCTGCCGCCGCAAATGGATACAACAATGACGGCGAAACCAATACAGTTGAATTAAATACACCGCCTCTTTCTGGACCTTACGCCGGGAACTCTGAATACATAGAAGTTATCATCACTTCTAACTTGCGAACATATTTTGCAAATGTGATTGGCATTCCATATATTACTAATGTTGTCAGTGCTGTATCCCAATCAAAGCCGGCAGTGATAGGTGAAATGTTTCCGGGGTATGCACTGGTCAGCTTGGCACCGCGTAGTGAATGTCAAGTAATTTCTGGCTCACGTCGCCCAGCGTTTTGGGTGCACAGTGAAGCAACGCTCAACTTAGAAGGCGGCGGATTATTTGTCAATTCCAATAACCCAAATTGTGCTTTTATCTCTTTTGGAAGCGGTGGAGTGCGCGTCCATGATGGAAGCTTAATCACAGTGGTCGGCGGAGCAGATATACAAAAGCCAAATTTAATTACGCCATATCCGATTCAAACTGGGGCACCGGCTATTCCATATCCGCCACCATATGAATTTCCTAAAATTGGATGTGGCGAAAAAATTGCAGAAGTAGATGAACTTACGGCAACGATGACTTCCGGAAATTGGGGCGAGGATATTTTCCCACCAGAAGAGGTTCGCTTTTTAGATGGCGGTATATATTGTATTGGGGATTTTATTTTAGGGTCTGGTCAGTCGCTCGAAGGGAGTAATATCGTTTTGGTGGTAGAAGGTGATATTAATATTGCTGGCGATGCATATATTGATATCAGTGCTCCAACAGGCGGCAAATTTCAAGGGCTATTAATTTATATGCCATTGGGAATCAAAGGTTTGATAAGCCTAAATGGCAACGATGAATCATCTTACCGTGGGACAATATTGGCACCCTCAGCAGATATTCGTATTAATGGACTAGATGCCATAAAGAGCGCGGCTTATCACAGCCAGATTATTGGCTATTTCATAGAGGTAGATGGGACCGACAACATTTATATCAAGTATAAGGATGAACAGAATTACGATACGCTCAGGTTCCCAGAGGTAGTACTCGGACAGTAACCCTAAAATAACTAATTTTTCTTACAGAAATGTAAGCGTTGCAGGATACTTGCACACGCCCCGCTACAGGCGAAGTGGTATATAATATTGTAGCGAACAATGCAGGAAACATTCCCCTACCGCAACTACAATTTAAGCTTGAGTGGCTTAGTACCAAAGCAGGATACCGTTACGGTCGAAGCCAGAATAAAAGTATATTGTCAATAAAATTATGTTAAGAAAAATTTTGAACTTTCTGCAAACCTTGAGAACCCCTGTAAATCACAGGGGTATTTGGCGTAAAACCAAAGCACAAAGTTTGGTTGAATTTGCGATTACGCTACCTATAGTTCTTCTTTTACTTTCAGGCGTAGTGGAGTTTGGGTTTGCACTAAATTATTACCTATCCGTTTTAGACGCCTCTCGCCAAGCCGCGCGCTGGGGTAGTAACCTTGACCCCTTTAATACAAATGGCACAGACAATTACACATTTTACTCAAACGTAGCGGCTGAAGCGAGATATAACTTAGACCCTAGAGTAGTAAACCCTTCATATGAAGGTAGAAGGATAGTCTTAGACCCAGCTATTGATGATGTTGTTGTAACAGTATTTAGTGTAAACGGTACAACAGTTACTCGCTACCCTACTGCTGGGTCTTATCGTTTATATGGCAATGTGACACCGATTTTCAATGCGACAACCATTGCCAATAACTTGGTAACCGGTGCACCAAATGCAGGTGTATTAGTTGTCGAAGTGCATCATAACTATCACCAAGTCTTAAAACTTCCTTGGATTACTCCTTTTGTACCAGACCCTATGTACTTGAGGGCATATTCCATTATGCCTTTAAGTGCGGCTGAACCTTAGAGTTATTATTTGATTAATAGTGAGAATTTATTATGTTTAAAAAAATCCTTAAAAATGCTGAACGCGGTCAAGCCATTGTTTTGATGGCTTTTGCGATGATTGGTTTGGTTGCCATGGTTGGTTTAATGACAGATACTGGCATTTTATTAATCGAGTATGCAAAACTTAAACGTGGCATTGACTCTGCTGCTATTGCCTCAGCACAACAATTCCGTAGAGGCTTTACTGGGGCAGATTTAGCAACAGCCGCACAACAATTTTTGATTCTAAATCAATCTACTGCAGATAACATTATTGTCTATCGCTGCAAAGATACTGGCGTTAACGACGGTACAGTACATGATGCGACTCTCTGTACAACGCCACGCCGTAAATTAGTAAGAATTGACGCCTCACGAACAGTGACTTTTGGATTCTTAAGAGTCATCGGAATTAATAGCACAGTCATCAATGCTTCATCCGTAGGCGAAGCCGCTTCAATTGACCTAGTACTTGTGATTGATACCTCTGCATCAATGTCGTATGAAACCGGTGGTAATCCAAATTTTCCAGACCACCCAAGCGATGACCCAGCAGTTTGTAATTTTTCATCAGGAAGTCCATGTGAGCCACTTAATACAGTAAAAAACGTTGCTGATGAGTTTATGGACACAATGTTTTTCCCTTATGACCGTGTATCCATCATAGCGATGACTAGCCAAACTCCTGGTGGGTCCAGAGATCATGTGACTGTTTTACCTCTTACAGATAATGAAGCCACAGTACGCACCGCTATTGGCAATCTTAAGGTTTACCAACCACCAAGTTGTAATTGGTCTTCCCCAGCTTCTCCAACATTTGGACCATGCCTAAACTATCCAGCGGGTTCATTCGTAGGTTTAGATTGCCCGTTATATCGTTATGGGCCAGACTTAACTCAGGGAACTGCGGATGATACAACATATGATATTTCTTCTTGTAACTCGAGTAATATTGGCGGGGCATTATTAAGAGCCGCGGCTGAATTTTCAACACCTCCTATTCGAGAAGACTCTTTTTGGGTTGTGATTGCCCTGGCAGGTGGACCCGCGAATGCAACGGACAGCGCAACAGGTTTCCCTTATGGGTATTGCCCACCTAATACATGGAATTCCTCAACAAACCCATTCTGCCGGGATGCTTCTGCGAATTCGAGACACGGTGATGGCGATGCAAACTATGATGCTGATGATTTTGCACGTGATGCGGCAGATTATTTAGCAGACCCAGTGAATGGACAAGGCGTAACCGTATTTACAATTGGTCTGGGTAATTTAATTCGAGGTGCATCCAAAGGCGATGCTGATGCAGGCGAAAAACTACTACAATATATTGCTGAAACCGCTGGCGATTCAACTGGAGTCACTGCAAACCATGGTGCTTACTTTTATTCCCCCGATTCGGCGGGTTTAGACAATATATTTGCGGCAATTGCGGCAAATATATTCACAAGAATTTCGAAATAAATTTTATGAATTTATTCATTTATAGTAAGGAATTAAGATTATGAACATGCTCCGAAATAAAACAATAGGCTCGCCTAAAAAACCAAAAGCGCAAGCCATGGTTGAGTTCGCCTTAATCATTCCGCTTCTTATGCTAGTTGTAGTAGGCGTAATTGAGTTTTCGCGCTTAATGTTTGCGTGGATTATTATTGAAAACTCTACTCGTTTTGGGATTCGCTATGCTACCACTGGTAACTATGATACAGCTTACTGTCAGAGCCTTTACGGACGTGATTGCAGTAATGATACCGAAGTTGACGTTGTTCGCATTCCTTCTATCAAAGATGAGACTCGCCGTATCGTAGTTGGCTTTTTCCTTAAGGATGCCTCTTTATTTACCGGCGCATCAACTGCTACGACAGCTGATAATCAATATTTCAATATTACCGTTTGTTCGGCTGAAGATGGGCGTGTATTTACTCCACCATTAATGGCAAGACCTGTTTACGCAAATTGCCAACTAGCAGGCGTACGTAATGAACACGCGGGAACGCCAGGAAACCGTGTAGTCGTCGCGGCAGACTATAATTTCACATTCATGGTCTTGCCAATCTTTGGGTTTGAAGAAATGATTCACCTTGCTTCATATCGTGAAGGTATAGTTGAGCAATTCCGTGCAACACGTGCTATCAATACACCTTTACCATTAAATATTCCAACAGTACCAACAAATACACCAATCCCACCAAGTGCTACACCAACTTGTTCTCCGGTTTATGTTGAAATTATCAACCCGTTAGCAGGTGCTGTTATTACAGATATTTCACAAACCCGTTTTGAAGCAATTGCATACAACCCAAATGTAGGTACGAACAATGGCGATGGCATTGCCAATATTCAGTTTCAAATTTATGATCCTGGCAATAATTTAATTTCTTCAAGAACAGAAAGCGTAAAGGCTTATTGTACCTTCAGTGGAGATTCTCCATGTAGCACCATGCCTACTAGTTTATGGGATACATTAAACAATGGAGTATATGAGATTCGAGCACGAGCTACCAGCAATGAGTCTTGTGTGGGAACAACTGGGTGGGTTTCAAAAACCTTTACTATTAACCGTCCTCCAACTGCAACCCCAACAATTACCTCAACACCCACCCAAACACGCACGCCAACTATGACATTTACACCAACGAACACACGCACACCTACAAACACACCTGCTCCATCGTGTAGCCTTATCGTAATGGCTGACCCAGATTTCAATGGTGATAATTTTGAGGCATCCGTACAAAACAATAACTTTGTTACAGCCTACTTAGTCAGTGCGACATTAACATGGTCACCTTCGCCCTTATCTGGCAGATATTTCGACTATGCACAATTTGGAACCCGCTATTACGACCCAGGCACACAAATTGTGAATTCGCCAGTCAGCACCTCGTCAAATGTCCCAGATTTGCCAATTGCTGGTAGTGGCACACGGGTTACTTGGATTGGAGATTTTAGCAATTCAAGTTTTGCAGGGCTTTACACTCTCAGCCTAACCTTTAACTTCCCGGGTTGGGGTAACTGTACATTAGTCGGCTCAGAAGCAATGTATACACCAACTGCTACACTTTCACTGACGCCTTCTCGTACACCGACTATTACATTAACGCCAACACGGACGCAAACACCAACCATTACACGTACCCCGACGATTTCATTGACGCCTTCTCGCACACCGACACGAACAAACACGCCAACTGCAACCAACACGCCAACACCGTCAAACACGCCAACGCGCACACCGACACGTACAAACACGCCAACACGTACCCCAACAGTGGTTACACCAACGCCAACACGGACCTCCACGCCAACACCGTCAAGTACACCAACTGCATGTTTTGACTGCTAGCAAGTGGTTCAAAATAATAATAAACAAACACCAGCCATCAGGCTGGTGTTTGTTTTACGGTATAATTTTGCTCACTTATGAAAGGAGTCACACGGAAAAAATAAAACGGGAAAGACAGCGCATGAACTTTGATTGTATGCAAAAAATCAAAGTTGACGAGGACGAGGGTTCTCCATTGCGAAATGGAGTTAATTTTTTGGTGGTTGAGTGTTGTGAAGCAACGTATCGAAACCACCAAAAAAGAAAATCGAAAGTTCAGCGGAAGCCCTCTGGATATACCATTATCCAATATCTTTCCCTCCAAGAAAAAACTTTGCGAATAATATCTTGCAAGTGATTGTGAGAGCAAACAGCAAAGGATGGTAAAAAAATTGAAGTGCAGAATCAAGCGTCATTTAAGAACGAGGCGCATGGTTTTGTATCCATATCTTAAATCAAAATTGGAGGCTCCCTACTATGTGTGGAATCGTCGGTTATCTCGGCTCGCGTGATGCGACGCCGATTATTCTCAACGGCTTGAAACGGCTGGAATATCGTGGTTATGACTCAGCAGGTATTGCTGTGATTAATAATAGCGGTATTGAAGTTCGCAGAGATGCGGGCAAGTTATCGCAATTGGTTGATTTGGTAAATAAAAGCCCATTGAATGGCGCGCCCGGTATTGGGCACACACGCTGGGCAACACATGGCGCACCTTCTGCGCGCAATGCTCACCCACATGTTAGTAATTCAGGAAAGACCGTTGTAGTTCACAATGGCATTGTTGAAAATTTTCTAGAATTGAAAGATGAATTAACGAGTGAGGGTACAACATTCAATTCAGAAACAGATACGGAAACAATTGTGCATTTGGCAGAGCATCATCACGCGGCTGGGATAAGTTTTACGGAAGCCGCGCGACGTACCTTTAAACAAATTGA
>JAEURF010000007.1 GCA_016789205.1 Anaerolineales bacterium | reverse complement strand
ACTTTCTTCTGAATCATCTTCAACAATATATTCTTTGTAATTAATGTCGCGCAAGATTCGGTCAAATAATTCTGGGACAGTATCTGTGGGTGCATGCGCAGTCCAGTTTGATAACATGCCACCGAAATCTGCAAGTGGAATCGCGGCTCGACCTGTGAATGATTTATAGTGCGGAGACTCTGCGCCTCGCGCTAAGTCAAGCAGGATTGTGCCCGCGTTGACATTATTTTGGCGTGCAACAAGATGAAGTGTTGTTAAAGTTTTTTCACCAATGCCACGTGGTGGAATGTTGATGACTCTTCCAAGTGCGGCTTCATCAGCAGGGTTATGAACGAGTCGTAAAAATGCAATCACATCTTTTACTTCGCGTCGTCCGTAGAATCTTTGTGCGCCGACTAATTTATATGGAAGCCGTGCTTGTAAAAAGGCTTCTTCAATTAAACGAGACATGGCATTGGTGCGATACATCACTGCGCAATCTTTTGGCTCAAAATCACCTGAAGCGACAAGTTGCGCAATCGTATCTACAACGAAAGAGGCTTCACCATAATCATCGCGGGCTTCGTAGAAAAATATTTTTTCGCCCTCGCCACGGTCACTGAATAATTTTTTCTTTTTGCGATTTTGGGCGCGGTCAATGACGCTCATTGCCGCATCTAAAATATTTTGGCGCGAACGATAATTTTGTTCTAATAAAACGGTTTGCGCATTGGGGAAATCTTGCTCAAATCTTCTAATATTTCGATAATCCGCGCCACGCCAAGCGTAGATAGACTGATCTGGATCACCAACACAAAAGATATTTTTATGATGTGACGCTAAATGTTTTACAAGCGCATATTGTGCCAAATTTGTATCTTGAAATTCATCTACTAATACATGCCGAAATCTTTGTGCGTATTTATCTCGCACAACAGGATTTTCTTCTAACAAACGAGCCGTGTAAACAAGCAAATCGTCAAAGTCAACAGCATTGCTGGCGATTAATCTTTTTTGATATTCGGTATACACTCTTTTGACAACTTCATCACGATAGGTGTTAATTGGAAAATCATCAGGAAAAATCAAATCGTTTTTTGCGCGTGAAATTGCGGCGTGAACGCTTGATGCACGATATAACTTCTCATTCAAATTCATTTCACGAATAATGGATTTTGTCAGACTAACTTGGTCGTCTGAATCAAAAATCACAAAATTAGATTCAAGCGGCAAATGTTCGGATTCGCGTCGTAATATCCGCGCACAAATGGAATGAAATGTACCCAGCATCATGCCTTCAATGGCTTGCTCATTCAAGATTGACTTAACTCGTTCGCCCATTTCTTTTGCGGCTTTATTTGTAAAAGTGACTGCAAGGATTTGCCACGGGCGTACACCTTGATTCGCAATCAGATATGCGATTCGTTGCGTAAGCACGCGCGTCTTCCCTGACCCTGGACCTGCGACGACAAGTACAGGTCCATCTTGCGCCGTCACGGCATTTCGTTGTTGTGGGTTGAGTTTATTGAGGAAATCCATTTTCGGTAGTCGGTGTTCAGTGATTCGTAATAAGTAACGAGTAACAAGACCTACGTAAAATCTTGTTACTCGTTACTTATATCTTAATTCTTATGTTCTTGTCTACTTGTTTACTTATCTAGGTTAACTGCGATGTGCAATTCGGGCAACGTGTGGCTTTGATTGAAATAGTTGAATAGCAGAAATTACATTCTTTAGTTGTTGGGTCGGCTGGCGGTGGGGTTTTCTTCATTTTGTTTGTAGTTCGCACGATTAGGAAAATCACAAAGGCGATGACGAGAAAATCAAAGATGGATTGTACAAATGCACCCCATTTGATAGCGGCTTCTCCTATTTTCATTGTCTGTTCACTAAGATTAATGCCGCCCATTAGTAAACCAATCAGAGGAGTGAGAATGTCACCTACGAGTGAGGCAACAATTTTTCCGAATGCACTACCAATGATGACTGCGATTGCAAGGTCTAATACGTTGCCGCGTGCGATGAATTCTCTAAATTCTTTGAGCATGATTTTCTCCTGATTTTGTTTCTTGAATTTTATGGCAGGTGTGGGGGCATGTCAACAATGTGGAAGGGGGAGAAATGTTGAGGTTTGGGTAGCAGGTGTCAGGTAAGAGGGAGGAGGCGGGAAAGGAATCTAGTCGTAAAACTCTAATAAAAAATAGTTCTCTGGTAGGTTGTTTGTGCCATTTTTGCACTATTGTTAGGTAAATATGTGACTATACAGCTTAGTTCTAGGGGGCTATTGTTGACGTGACTAAATAATCAGGTATAATTTTAACGTGCTTTTTCATGTTGTGAAAAAAGTTTTTCCTTTCCTATCAAAGAAGGAGGTGCTACGTTTAAGAGATACTAACATTTGTATGGTTTGTTGTGTCTGTAAATCAATCCCTTAAATTTTCTTCTTGGAGGAGAAAACATGTTACGAAACCGATTGTCTATTTTGCTCGGATTACTGGTTATTGCCAGTATGGTCCTTGCTGCTTGTGGTGGTACTACCGCTCCTACTACTGAGGAGCCTGCTACAGGCGAAACTGCTGAAGCCCCAACTGAAGTTGCAACCGAAGAACCTACTCCTGAACCAACCACCCGTCAGGGGGCTTGGGTAGATGAGGTTGTATTCTCTGAACAAGGTGATGAAGCTGCGGCTGTCGCTCAGTTACAAGCTGGCGATATTGATGTTTATGCCGATGGTATTGCTGACCCCAACTTGTTCCAAACTGTTCAAGGTGACTCGAACCTTACTTATTCAACCTCCTATGGTTTGAACTTTGAGTTGTATTTCAACCCTGTTCAAACATTTGCTGATGGTCGTTTGAATCCGTTTGGTAATGCCAAGATTCGTGAAGCCGTGAATATGTTGGTTGACCGCAATTACATTGTTCAAGAAATCTTCGGCGGTCTTGGTAGTCCTAAGTACACAACCCTTGTAGGCGCTTTCCCGGATTATGCCCGTTATATTGACTTAGCCCGTGAAATTGAAAACAAATATGCTTACAATGTTGAAAAGGCTGATGCTCAAATTACTGCTGAAATGGAAGCCTTAGGCGCGACCAAGAATGCAGATGGCAAATGGGAATTCAATGGTGCCCCTGTCACTATCATCTTCATTATTCGTACTGAAGACCAACGCACCCCAATTGGTGATTATGTTTCTAACCAACTTGAGAGCATTGGCTTTACAGTTGACCGCCAATACAAGAGCCGTTCCGAAGCCTCCCCAATTTGGGCAGGTAGTGACCCGAACGAAGGTCAATGGAACGTTTATACTGGTGGTTGGATTAACACAGCTATCTCTCGTGATGATGGTGGTAACTTTGGTTTCTATTACACCGACTTCGGCGGATGCTGTGGTGTCGGTTCAACTTTGTTGACTGCCGATTATCTTGGTCAAGATTTCTATGATGCTTCTCAAGCACTTTGGAATAATGATTTTAGCGACCTTGCCGGTCGTGAAGAATTATTCAGAACAGCGCTTCCATTATCCATGGAAACCTCTGTTCACGTTTGGGTAGTAGATACACTTTCATTCTTCCCGTACAATGCAAATATCTCTGTTGCATCTGACCTTGCTGGTGGTATTTCTGGTTCCGCTTTATGGCCCTACACCCTTCGCATTGGTGAAACTGAAGGTGGCACTGTACGTATTGCCCAACAAGATAACTTCATTGACCCATGGAATCCTGTTGCTGGTTCAAACTGGATTTCAGATACTATGCCGATTCGCTCTACCGGCGATTACGCTTCAATTCCTGACCCATACACTGGTCTTGCTCTTCCACAACGTGCCGAATCTTTGACAATTGTTGCAAAAGAAGGACTTCCAATCGCTTCAACATTGGATTGGGTAAACCTCTCCTTTGCACCAGAAGTTACCGTCCCTGCTGATGCGTGGGCGAACTGGGATGCAACCACCCAAACCTTCATTCCTGCTGGTGATGGTGTGACTGCAAATGTTAAAGTTACTTGGACATATCCTGCCGATTTGTTCGAAACCAACTCATGGCACGATGGTAGCCCATTATCTGTGGGCGACTTCGTAATGGGTATGATTATGACCTTTGACCGCGGTAAACCAGAATCCGGTTTATATGATGAAGGTTATGTACCAGGACTCGAGGCATTCTTAGCTTCCTTCAAGGGTGTTCAAATCGAATCCACCGACCCATTAGTCATCAGCACCTACACCGATGCTTACGCATTGGATGCAGAAACCTTTGGTTTTAGTTGGTATCCTGCAAACAGCATTACCTATACTCAAGGACCAGGTGCATGGCACAACTTGACTCCGTCCATTTTGGCTGAAACTGCCGGCGAAGTTGCATTCTCACAAGAAAAAGCCGCTGCCACTGAACTTGAATGGGTAAACTTCATTGATGGTCCTACCCTCGAAATCCAAAAGAAATACCTTGACCAAGCCGCTGCTGAAGGCTTTATCCCCTTCGCTCCAACTTTAGGTCAATATGTCACAGCTGAAGAAGCTGCTGCACGTTATGCAAATCTCGACGCATGGTTTGCTGAAAAAGGACACTTCTGGATTGGTACCGGTCCTATGATTCTCGACCAAGTCTTCACTGTAGAAGGCAATATTGTTCTCAAACGCAATGAAAACTTCCCAGATCTTGCTGATAAATGGGCTGGTTTCAGTGAACCGAAGATTGCGGTTGTAGATGTAAGTGGTGCCGGACAAGTAACAGCCGGACAAGAAGCCGTCTTTGATGTAACAGTTTCATTCAATGGTGAAGCCTACCCTGCTGATGAACTTGCATCTGTCAAATACTTAGTATTTGACTCCAACAACCAACTCGTCGCTACTGGCGAAGCCGACTTTGTTGCAGATGGTCAATACACTGTAACACTCCCTGCTGATTTGACAGGCGGTTTTGATGCTGGTGCAAATAAGATTGAAGTTGCCGTTGCTTCGAAGGTTGTAAGTATTCCTTCGTTCGGCTCTTTTGAATTTGTGACAGTTAAGTAAGGCTTAAGTTTTATGGCTCGGCGGAGACATCTCCGCCGAGCCAGTTTTTTTTGCAATTTATGTCAGTTTGAGTGAAACAAAGTTCTGATCTTTGCTCCGCTTAAATTTACATAAGTATGCTACTTAAGTTACCCAAAGGAAATTAAAAATGGCAGAATCTACTTTACAACCTCCAATTCCAATTGTAGTAAAAAAGAAACCTTCTGAAAGCGCTGTCTGGAGAGTTACTAAATACATGACAGTTCGCTTAATTACCATGGCTTTCACTGTTGTAGTTGGGTTATATCTAACTATCTTAATTGCAAACATGGGTGGTTATGTAGATGAAATTCGTCGTGGCGAAATTCGTGAGAATGTTCAGCAACAAGTGATGAATGACCGTTCATTAAAGGGCTTGACCAACGAACAGCGTACACAATTAATTGTAGATAGAATTGCTGTAGAAGAAAAACGCCTTGGCTTAGACCGTCCGTTTGTCTTGCGTAGTTTTGCGTTTTTAAAAGATGCAGTTACTTTGAATCTCGGCTTTGCGGAATTTATTAACGCAGATAATGGCTCTCGGCAAGTAAAAATTATCGTATTAGAACGTTTACCATCCACATTGGTGCTCTTTGGAACATCAAACATTATTCTCTTTTTTGTAACTTTATATCTTGCCTTAACACTTTCACGCAATTATGGAAGTTGGTGGGACCGCTTCATTGTCGCAACTTCCCCTATGTCCGCCGCCCCATCATGGTTTTATGGGATATTTGTAATAGTTATTTTTGCGGCGTTCTTAAAAATTTTACCCTTTGGCGGTATGGTATCGGCACCTCCACCTGATAACAAAATCGAATACGGCTTAAGTATGTTAAAGCATATGATTTTGCCGACATTGGCGATTGCCTTAAATCAAGTTACATTTGCCATTTACAATAATCGCACCTTCTTCCTAATCTATTCTAGTGAAGATTATGTAGAAATGGCGAAAGCCAAAGGCTTACCTGCACGCGAAGTAGAGCGTAAGTATATTTTGCGCCCAACCCTCCCAACAAATATTACAAATTTTGCTTTCCTTTTGATTGGTGTTTGGGGTGGTGCGCCAATTTTTGAAGGCGTTTTCAACTGGCCTGGTCTTGGAAGAACGACATTGATTGCAGCTGGTTTGTTTGATACACCAGTGATTGTAGGTACCACAGTTATCTTTGCTTATTTACTTGCATTAACTGTATTCTTACTCGATTTTGTTTATGCCTTAGTAGATCCCAGAGTGAAAATCGGAAGCGAAGGAACAAGCCAATGAACTCAATTAGAAAATTCTTTATTGAACTTTTCCAATACCCTTCTGCCGCAATTGGCATGATATTTATTATTGGGTTGATTATTTTTTCCATTTATGTAGTCATAGCACTCCCCTATAATGAAGCGATTTCATTGTGGCGTGGTGATGAAAATACATGGTACAAAACGCCGCGCACTGCTCAACCTAAATGGGTTAATTGGTTCCGCCAAGAAGATTTGCCAGAAACGTTCTCATTTAATTCTGCAGATCAACAAGATACAAAGACAGAAGAATTTTCAAATGGAACGAATAAGATTTTGATATCTTTTCCCTTTGAATATAATTCTGAACTTTTCCCTCAAGAAGTTTCACTTTATTTTAAATCACAATATACAGCAAAACAACCATTTGTGAATGTAAAATTAATTACACCTGATGGGAGGACAATTAATCTCAACAGTTTTTCAATTGGTAGAACATACACTTACCGTTTATCACAAGACCAAAAGTTGCAACGCAAATTTTTTGGCATTAGTCCTGAAAAAGGTATTTTCGTAGACCCAACAGTAAATGCCGATAGCCTAGAATTATTAAAAGCAGTTCCGGGAACATATGAACTTATTGTTGAAGGCGTTGCTTTTGAAGAAGGTTCAAGCCTAGATGCTGAGTTAATTGTTTATGGTCACGTGTATGGTTGGGCAGGTACAGACCATCGCCGTCGCGATATATCGATTGCATTAATGTGGGGTGCACCAGTGGCTTTAACTTTTGGTTTGCTTTCCGCACTTGGCACAACGATTACGACCATGATTATTGCCGCAGTCGGTACATGGTATGGTGGCTGGATAGACGAAGTGATTCAACGTATTACAGAGGTGAATTTAATTCTACCTTTCCTATCTATATTAATCATGATAGGTACCTTTTACTCGAAGAGCCTATGGGTGATGTTAATCGCCGTTATTGCTTTGAGTATTTTTGGCGGTGCGATTAAGGGCTTTAGAGCAATCTTCTTGCAAATTAAAGAAGCACCTTACGTTGAAGCCGCTCGTGCTTATGGCGCTAGCAACTGGCGTATTATTATGCAATACCTTGTTCCACGTATTGTTCCTTTACTTATTCCACAACTTGTAATTTTAATTCCTGCAAACGTATTTCTTGAAGCATCGCTTAATATTATTAATTTAGGCGACCCCGTTCTGCCGACTTGGGGCAAACTTATTCAAAACGGAGTTGGGAATGGTGCGCTGACTCAAGGATATTACTACTGGGTGCTTGAGCCAGCTTTTGTTTTGTTGCTTACTGGCTTATCATTTGCCATGGTCGGTTTTTCCATGGATCGTATCTTCAATCCACGCCTAAGAGGTGTCTAAAAATATGTCTACTGACAATACATTATTAAGCATTCGAGACCTAACCCTATATTTCAACACACAGAAAGGTCCTGTGCAGGCAGTAGATGGTGTCTTTTTCGACCTTGGTTATAAAGAAGCAGTAGTCATACTTGGTGAATCAGGTTGTGGCAAAAGCTCTCTTGCAAAAGCCTTATTAAGATTGCTCCCACGTAACGTTAGCCGTTATGATGGGAAGGTTTTTCTTGAAGGCGAAAACATCATGGAGATGGATGAAGAACAATATCGCCAAAATGTACGTTGGGTGAGAATGTCATTGGTGCCTCAAGCCGCAATGAATTCACTCAACCCCGTACTAAAAGTAGGTGAGCAAGTTGCCGAACCAATGATTATTCATCATGGTGTCAAGAAAGAAGAAGCGTTAAATCAAGCGGCGAAAATGTTTCAGCATGTTGGCGTCCCAGTAGATTTTCTTGACCGCTACGCCTTCGAGTTAAGCGGTGGAATGAGACAACGCGTCGCAATTGCTATGTCACTAGTAACTGCACCTGCAGTTGTGATTTTAGATGAGCCGACCTCTGCACTTGATGTTTTAACACAAGCTAATATTTTTAATGTTCTCAAACGTCTCAAAAAAGAATTAGAAGTTAGTTTTGTTTTAATTACACATGATATTGCTACATCCAGTGAGCTAGCAGATCGTGTGGCAGTGATGTATGCCGGACAAATCGTAGAAGTAAGTGATGCGCATCGTTTCTTCCATGAACCTTTACACCCTTACTCACGTATGTTGATGGCGAGTGTACCGCGTCTGCGTGCCAATCAGGAGCCAGAGTATATTACCGGGCAACCCCCAAGTCTTTTAAATCCCCCGACAGGTTGCCGTTTTGCAGCGCGTTGCCCAAAACGTTTTGCAAAATGTTCTGAAGAACCGCCAGTTGTCAATGTGGATGGTATTCAGGTTAAGTGCTGGCTATATTCAAATTGAAATTCTGATAGGTAGTAAATATTACAACGCAGAAGAGGTTATGTGATGACTGATACAAACAGAGAAGTACTACTCTCTATAGATGATTTGCATGTTTGGTTTGAACTTCGCCGTTTTGGTTTTGGACATGCTGGTTATGTCAAAGCAGTAGATGGTGTAACGTTCAACTTACATTATGGTGAAACCATTGCCATAGTGGGCGAGAGCGGATGTGGTAAGACAAGTTTGATGAAAACGATTCTCGGGTTAAATACGCCTACTCGTGGCAAGATTATGTTTGAAGATAAAAACGTGGGCGAGTTAACAGGCGAAGCCTTGCGTGATTATCGTTCGAAAATTGGATATGTACAACAAGACCCATTTGGTGCGTTAGCTCCATTCATGAATGTCCAACGGATTTTGGAAGAGCCGTTGGTTATTAATGGGATTAAAGACCCTGCTGAGCGTGAAAGACGTGTGCGCAAAGTAATGGAGGAAGTTAAACTCACTCCTGCAGACGACTTTTTACATAAATTCCCGCACATGTTGAGTGGCGGACAACAACAACGCATCGTGATTGCGCGCGCCATTATCCTAGAACCGAAACTTGTCGTTGCTGATGAACCAGTCTCCATGTTAGACGCTTCAGTGCGTGTTGAAATCTTGAAGTTATTGCGTGGCTTGCAGGAAAAATATCGACTGGCTGTGATTTATATTACTCATGACCTTTCTACTGTTCGATATTTTTCTGAACGCGTCTTTGTGATGTACGCCGGAAATGTTGTTGAAAAAGCACCGGTCACTTCACTTGTGCATACTCCGAGACATCCTTACACAGTGGCATTAATGGATGCTACTTCGGACCCAGATGCAGATAATGCTTTAAGATATCGTGAACTTCCGGGCGGGGAGCCACCTAGCCTTGTAAACCCACCTAGCGGATGCAGATTTCATCCACGTTGCCCAAAACGGATTGAAAACTTGTGTGAAGTTGAAGAACCTCAAGAGTTTCAAGTAGATGAACATCTGGTTGCGTGTTGGCTATATAAATGATTTCTGAATACCCTGAACGCGTAATTGTTATAGCAGTAGGCATGCTTTTGTTTGGTTGCATCATGCCTTTCTTGATGGCAATTCAAGTGGTTGAGTCCACTTTGTTCTTGAACTTCCTCTCATATGGTATGTCCGTTTTAGGCTTGTTTTTAGGGGTTGCGGCTGTGGCAATGCTGCGAATGAAAAAGGGCAAAGGACCAGATGATGAAGATAAATATCGGTAAGTATTACCGAAAGCCTGCAAGCCGATTGAGTTTGCAGGCTTTTTATAAGCGTAGGTTTGGTTGAGGAAACTGGATCAGGCGAACAGTTCGCAAGAAGCGTAAGCATTTTGTCAAATGTTTGCTATAATGCAGCAATCTTATTTCGGGAGTTCTGGTTATGACGAATCAAAAGCCTTTATTAGAAGTCAAGAACCTGAAGACATATTTTTATACTGAAGATGGTGCAGTTCATGCAGTGGATGGCGTAGACTTTTACGTCAACCCCGGCGAAGTGTTGGGGATTGTAGGTGAGTCGGGTTGTGGCAAAAGCGTCACATCCCTTTCTATTATGCGGCTTATAAGCCTGCCCGGAAAAATCATCGAAGGGGAAATCCTCTTTGATGGAAAAGACCTTGTCCAAGCAAGTGATGAAGAAATGATGCAAGTTCGCGGAAATCGTATTTCGATGATTTTCCAACAACCGCAATCAGCACTTAACCCAGTCTTTCGTGCAGGTGACCAAATCTCCGAGGTGTTAAACATCCATCAAGATTTTGGTAAAGAGGCGGGTGAGCAACGTGCTGTCGAATTGTTGAAAATGGTCGGCATCCCCGAGCCTGCTAGCCGTGCCGAATCTTTTCCGCATGAACTTTCAGGTGGTATGGCACAACGTGTCATGATTGCAATGGCACTCGCCTGCGTGCCTGATTTGTTAATCGCAGACGAACCCACCACCGCTTTAGATGTAACCATTCAAGCCCAAATATTGGACTTGATGCGTGATATGCGAGAACAACTTGGCTCTGCCATGATTTTGATTACACATGACCTCGGCGTAATTGCTGAAATGGCGAATCGAGTTGCTGTGATGTATGCTGGTGAAATTGTTGAAGAAACATCTGTTTCTTCATTATTTGATGAACCGCTTCACCCTTACACCAACGGCTTGATTGGCTCAATTCCGGTTTTGGGCGAACGCCGCGACAGACTCGACGTCATCCCCGGTACAGTTCCAAACTTAATTGCTCCGCCACCGGGTTGTCGCTTTGCCCCACGTTGTAAAGCGCGTGTTGAACATAACCTTACCATCTGCACAGACCAGCACCCAGAACTAATTGAAATTTCTAAAGACCATAAAGTTCGTTGCTGGCTCTATCAAGATGCCGAAGGTCATACCGCACCAATGAAATCTGGAAAAAAATCCTAGAGAGATGAATATGAATAATACAAATACCCAAACTCAGGAAAAAACAGATTTATTGGTCGTCAATAATCTGACCAAATACTTCCCCGTTCGTACCGGCTTATTGCAACGAGTCACTGGGCAAGTACAAGCAGTAGATAATGTTAGTTTTGTTGTGAAAAAAGGCGAGACTTTAGGCATGGTGGGTGAATCTGGTTGTGGAAAAACGACCATTGGGCGCACCGTCATGCGATTGGTTGAGCCAACTTCTGGTGAAATTAGCTTTGAGGGTCAAAATATCACTCGGATGAATAGCCGCCAATTGAAACCTTTACGCCGTGACATGCAAATCATCTTTCAAGACCCGTATGCTTCATTGAATCCGCGTATGCCCATCGGCGAATCAGTCATGGAAGGTTTGCAAATTCACAATATCGGCAGACCCAAAGACCGTTGGGAAGTTGTCATCAACATGCTTAAAAAAGTGGGTTTAGAAGAATATCATGCCCGCCGTTATCCACACGAATTTTCCGGCGGACAACGCCAACGTATTGGTATTGCGCGCGCGTTAGCATTGAATCCGAAATTCATTGTGTGTGATGAACCTGTCTCTGCGTTGGATGTTTCCATTCAATCGCAAGTTCTTAACATCCTCAAAGATTTACAAAATGAATTTGGATTAACCTATTTATTTATTGCACATAACTTAAGTGTTGTCGAACACATTTCAGACCGTGTGGCAGTGATGTACTTGGGCAAAATGGTCGAGTTGACCGACCGTGATTCCCTATATCGTGAACCGCTTCACCCGTATACTCAAGCCCTACTTTCTGCGATTCCAGTTGCACATCCGAATGCGAAGCGCGGGCGAACTATCCTTAAAGGTGATGTGCCAAGTCCACTTAATCCTCCGAAAGGTTGTCGCTTCCACACACGTTGTCCCATCGCTGTCGAAAAATGTGGGCAAGTAGAACCAGAGTTTCGAGAAGTTCGCCCCGGTCACTTTGTGGCATGTTGGTTGGCTGAATAAAACTAAGAGACTGCGCAAGCAGTCTCTTTTTATTTAACATGGTTATAATATTCGGCATGATTAAAAAATTGTTTCCCTTTGCAATCATACTTATCCTGATAACAGGATGCGTGCGAACTCAATCTGAGACGCCAACCGCCTCACCCACGCCTTTACCTGTTTTGCCAACCCCAACAGCGCCTACGAGCCAGCTGACTGTTTGCTTGGCGCAAGAACCAAATAGTTTATATCCATTTGGTGAATTAAACGCTTCTGCTCGCAGTGTGCTTGCCGCCATTTATAACGGACCTATCAATACCATTGACTATGAATACCAACCGGTAATTTTGACTCAATTGCCATCGCTTGAAAATGGTGATGCTGAAATTTCCCGCACCATAGTTCAGCCACAAAGTCAGGTAGTAGATGCAGATGGAAATTTGGTCAATTTAGAAACAGGTGTGCGCGTTAAACCAGCAGGTTGTAGAAATGATGATTGCATCATCACCTATGATGGTACGGATGCAATTGAAATGGACCAAATGATTGTTACCTTTCGAATGCGCCCTGACTTGACTTGGTCAGATGGGACGCCTGTGGTTGCCGATGATTCAATATATGCTTTTGAAATTCAAGCTGATACAAATGTCAATTCTTACTTAATCAACCGTACTCAAATTTATGAAGCCGCAGATACTCATGTTTTGCAATGGTTTGGTGTACCCGGCTTTATTGACCCAACCTATTTTGCAAATTTCTGGCATCCTGCTCCTAAACATTTATGGAGTGAATTTTCTGCTGAAGAATTAGCCTCGATTGATATTGCTTCACGTACACCAACCGGCTGGGGTCCGTATATGGTGAAAGAATGGTTTCCCAATGACCATATCACTTTGATGAAAAACCCGTATTACTTCCGCACGCAAGATGGTTTCCCAAAAACGGATGAAATTAACTTCCGTTTTATCTCAGACCCAGATGAAGCATTAAGTGAATTAATTGCCGGGCGATGCGACATATTAGACCCATCTATTAATTTAGATAATCATGTCGGTTTATTGAAAGAAATGCAAACTGCTGAGCAGGCGCAAGTTTTTGTAACAACTGGCATGTCAGTTGAATGGTTGGGGATAGGAATTACCCCAGCTTCTTATGATAATGGCTACAACCAACAGCAAGACCGTCAAAATTATTTCGCTGATGTTTACACGCGCCAAGCAATTGCGTACTGTTTGAATCGCCAAGCGGTTGTGGACAATGTTTTATTTGGCTTTACCTCTGTGCCAACCAGTTATGTGCCGCCAAGCCACCCGGTTTTTGATTCAAATCTGGATGTCATTCCTTATGACCCAGAAGTAGGCATTTCATTACTGGAGCAAGCCGGTTGGCAAGACCATGATGATGATGCCACTACACCTCGCCGTGCGATTAATGTCCGCAATGTGGCTTACAACACACCTTTACAATTAAATTATTACACCGTCTCTACCGCTCAACGCAGGCAAGTGACCGCGCTTCTCGAAGAGTCATTGGCTGAATGTGGCATTGGACTCAACGTGCAATACTTTTCTCAAAATGAATTGTATGCCCCTACAGGTTTATTGTTTAGCCGCCAATTTGACTTGGCAGAATATGCACTTGGCGTTGAAAGTGTAGAACCGGCCTGTCATTGGTTTATGACTTCTGAAATTCCAAACGCTGAAAATGATTTTATTGGCACAAATATTACAGGCTTCAGTAATGCGGAGTATGATGTCGCCTGTCGTACGGCTCAATCTTCCTTACGAGGTGAACAAGATTATTTGAACGCATATCGCCAGACGCAAATTATCCTTTCAGAAGAATTACCTGCTATTCCACTTTATTATCGTTTACGCATTGCCGCCGCTCGCCCGGATGTCTGCGGATTTACTTTAGACGCAACTGCCAACCCGCTCTGGAATATTGAAGATATCGGCATCGGCGAAACCTGTCAAAATTGATTAGTGCTTGCAAGGTTAAGTTTGCTATAATTTATTTATTCATTGTAAGATGAACTCATCTTTGTTTCTCATCCATTGGATGATAGAGTAGGAAATTATGGAACGTAGAATTCTGCTGGTAGACGACCAACGCGATATTTTGAAGTTGTTGCGTTCTGCTTTAGATACACTCAAAAACGACAGAATAAAAATCTCTGAAGCCCCTTCAGGCGAAGAAGCCTTGCTTGAAGCCAGCCGCCATAATATAGATTTGCTCGTCACCGATTACAAATTACCCGGCATGAGCGGTGTCGAGTTGATGCGTAAAATTCGTGTGCGCCACCCAGAAGTGAAAGTCATTTTAGTTACAGGCACGAGTGATAAAAAAGCACGCGATGAAATGTTAAATGCTGGCGCGCTAGCCATATTTGATAAACCGATTCCGATGGCAGACTTTTTAGATTCCGTCGAACGCGGGTTAGGGCTTGTACAAACCATTTTCCCACCTGAAAAAATAACCGAACAAGTTGAAGAACAACGCTACACGCGTGTATCCGATTTACTTGCAAACTTCAGGCAAGACGTCAGCGCTGAAGCGGTTTTCCTCCTCAACGACCGTGGCTTGGTGCAAGCTCGAACTGGCTCGTTGCGTGATTCAAGCATGGAAGTCTCATTGATTTCTTCATTAATGGCAATTCATAGTGCGAGTTTAAAAGTTGCTCGCTACAACCATCAAGAAAAATTAGATGCCTATCATGTCTTTAGTAGTGGCGACCATGATTTGTTTTTTATCCCCGTCACGCCAATGTATGCTTTATTGATTGCAGGCAATGGGCTTGCGACAGAAGATAGAGTTTTAGAAACCATTGGCGGATTGCTTGCTTTGCGAACAGAATTAGAACGGGCATTGAAATCAATGGGCGTGACTGGGGAATTAAAAGAAGTCATCGCTTCTTCCTCGCCTCCAACTGTTCCACTCAAGCAAACAGATAAACTCGCCCGAGCAGTTCCCGCCCCTGAAATGGAAGAGTTGCTCAAACAAGCACCGACTCAAAAAACGAAAACCCAAAATGTAGATGATTTTTGGGATGATGCCGCACAGAAAAACGCCAATAAACCTGTTAACCCTGAAGTGATTTCGTTGGAAGAAGCGCGTAAAATGGGCATTCTTCCGGATGGAAAGTAAAAAATTTGTGATACAATATCGCCCGCACTGGGGTATGGTGCAATGGCAGCACACCAGCCTTTGGAGCTGTGGATCTTGGTTCGAATCCAGGTACCCCAGCCACAACTCTAGTTGAAACGGGATTTGTCGCAGAGCAAAATGATTAATTTGCTTCGCAACAAATCCTGTTTTCGTCTATCAATGATTGAACGTCCCGCAGGGTGGATTAAAATAATTTTTATTTTCTGAAAAACCTGCGGGACGTTTTAATAAAAGGTGAACTTATGAAAATAACAGCAATTCTGCTTGCCGCTGGGCAAGGAACTCGTATGAAATCATCATTGCCGAAAGTGTTGCATCCGATTGCAGGCAAACCGATGATTTATCATGCTTTGCAGGCGATTCAAAAATCTACGACGGAAAAGCCGGTTGTAGTGGTTGGTCATGGCGCAGATGAGGTTATAAAGTATTTGAGGGATTCTGCTCAAACTGTTTTGCAAGAACCGCAATTAGGGACGGGGCATGCGGTGATGCAAGCCGAATCTTTGCTCAAAGGCAAAACGGATTTAGTCGTCGTCTGTTATGCAGATATGCCTTTATTACGCGGTGAGACATTACAAAAATTGGTGGAGACTCAAAAAAATAATACAGGTCCGATTTCATTATTGACTGTGATTAATGATGACCCGCGCGGATTTGGCAGAATAGTCCGTAGGGATGATAATTCGGTTGAGGCTATTGTTGAAGAATATGTTGCTACAGA
>JAEURF010000079.1 GCA_016789205.1 Anaerolineales bacterium | reverse complement strand
GAGGCATTCCCGTGAATCGTGCTGACGCCTTTGAGCCCAAGTTCAGGCGAGGCGAGAGCGAGCAAAATCGCCAGTGAGTCATCAATGCCGGGGTCAGAGTCTAAGATAATATGTTTTTGCATGTTTTCCTTATTTAATATTTCGTTGCGAGGAAGACTGCTGAGCAGTCTGACGAAGCAATCTCATCATTAATTAGGGGATTGCTTCGTCGCTATCACTCCTCGCAATGACATTAGATTTTTTGACACAAATTTTCCATTCTATTAATAAATAATTCTATAAATTCTTTTCCACGCACTTGCATTGCCACTTGCATGTTGGCAGGCTTTTTTGAAACTTTCATAAAATCAGCAAATGTATTTCCATTCGATATTCCGCCAGACATATCTACATCAATATGATATTCTTCAAAAGTCAGCAATTCTGGGGCAATAATGGTTGCGAGTGTAAGTGGGTCATGCAAAGCGCAACCATCAAACCCTTCATATTGTTTGTAAAAATTTATATATACAGAAGTTGCATCTTTGATAAATGTCGCAATTGGTGATTTGATTTGATTAATTTCTTCAACATCTGCTGTTGTTAGTAAGCATTGATAGGTCACATCCAATGGGATTAATTTAATCGGAATGCCAGCATGAAAAACAACATGTGCGGCGTGTGGGTCTGCATAGATATTAAACTCTGCTAGTGGTGTAGCATTGCCGCCGTGTTTAATTGCACCACCCATGATAACCAGTTCTTTGATATTTTTGGCAAAGGATGGTTCTTTTGTGATAGCAAGTGCAATATTGGTTAGCGGACCAATTGGAAACACACTGATTTGATTGGGTTCTGCATTAACTTTTTCAATTAAAAAATCAATGGCATGTTGATTGACAACTTTTGATTTTGGTTCAGGCAATTCAGCATTCCCAACACCTTTTACTCCATGCACATTTTTTCCAGAATTATATGAACGACTAATGATTGGAAGTTCACATCCTCTAGCAACTGGAATATGACTCGCATGTGCAAGTTCCAATACAGCAAGTGCATTGCGGGTTGTATTTTCAATTCCAATATTTCCATGCACGGAAGTTAATGCCTCGAGTTTAATTTCAGGCGAAGCAAGCGCAAGGAGGAATGTCAGCGCGTCGTCCACGCCGGGGTCAGTGTCTATAATAATTTTTGAGGTCATAATATTTAATATGTCTTTGCGAGGGCGGTCTTGTTCTTAGCCCGAAGCAATCTCATGATTAACGAGGGGATTGCTTACCCATACGGGTACGATGTCGTCACTACGCTCCTCGCAATGACATGAATTTCTCCACTTCTTCTTTTGTAGGGATTGATGGTTGAGCACCAAATTTTGTAGTTGCCAATGCTCCATAAGCACATCCGTAACGAACCGCTTCTTCTAACGATTTATTTTCTAACAAAGCAGATGCAAACCCGCCAATAAAAGAATCACCAGCAGCTGTAGTATCTACAACATCCACTTTATAAGTGTTTACATGTTTTACTTGTGTACTTTCCACAATCAACGCGCCATTTTTACCCAATGTGACAATAATTGTTTGAATCCCATATTTCAATAATTCTTTTGCCGCAACTTCAGCAGACTTAAAATCAGTCACCTGTTGCTTACTCAATAAAGATAATTCACTTTCGTTCGGAATCAAAATATCAACATGAGATAGCAATTCATCGGAAATTTCTTTGGCAGGCGCAGGATTCAAAATAACCTTTGTGCTTTTAGATTTATATCGTTTAGTAGCGTGTAAAACTGTTTCTATCGGAATTTCAAATTGCAAAAGCAAGATTTTGGCATCTGGTGCCGAATCTACATCTTGTGGAGTTACTTTTCCATTTGCACCCGGTGACAATACAATGCTGTTTTGTCCACTGGAATCAACGACAATAATCGCAGTTCCCGTTGCGGATTCAGTTTCTAACACATGAGATGTATCTACATTATTTTTTTTAAGATTATCAACCAAAAACGGAGCAAAGCTATCATTCCCCACTCTGCCAACCATTGAAACATCTACACCTTGTCTCGCCGCCGCAACGGCTTGATTTGCACCTTTGCCGCCGGGAATGATTTGTAAATCTTCTCCACTGATTGTTTCGCCGGGCTTTGGAAACCTCGGTGATTTGACAACTAAATCCGCATTTAGCGAGCCGATGACTAAAATATCTGACATTCTTATTTTTTAGCAAGTTCTTCTTCAACAGTTTTTATAAATTTCTCTGCTGATTCAAGAATATCCATTGCTTGTTCTTTTGTAATGGTGATTGCTTTTTGATAATCTCCCGCCTGACGCATATCAAATGCTTGATGGATTATCTTACTCATTTCTTTTGGGAAAATACCCCGCTTAATAAAAAGTTCATCGAACTTTGCAAGTACACCGCTATGTTTGGTTGGTTCAACACTTTCAGTGACTAACAAGGCTAAAGCCGCATAAAAAATTGAATAATAAGCGCGATTTACAATACTTGTCGGGCTTCCTTCATTCTCATCCAATATTTTTGCATCTTGCAAAGATTCGTTAGCACGTTCAAGGCGATATTTGATTAAATCCTTTTTATAATCTTTCATACCGCTACACCTTCTTTATTGATCTTTTGATAAAACGGTAGAAAACTATATTTTTTCATATTTTCTTTTGTATCAGGAATCACAGAAATCACCTTACCCGCTTCAAAGCCAACCTCCCATCCAATATTGGATGCTGTTTTGACCAAATCCGTATCTATTTTAGGCAAGATGACTAGTAAATCAATATCCGATTCTTTTGTAGCAGTTCCACGTGCTTGCGAGCCAAACATAATGACTTGGACAGGTTGCCCAAGCGTGTTTGTCAGTCTCTTACGGACTTCTTTTGCCAATTTCAAAGCCCGAACTCGTGGACGATTTTTCTTCATGCCTTAATTATAACCTTTGTCGTTACGAGGAAGGCTCTTGCGCTTTGTGGCGAAGCAATCTCTCAGTATTATAAGATTGCTTCGCCACAAAGAACAATAACGTGGCTCGCAATGACATATATTACTTTCTTGGCACTACCACTCCACCTTGCACATCCCAAATTTCAGAATCATTTACAAACTTAGAATCAAAAAAACTCAAATCAGTTGTTGTGAATAAAACTTGCTGGTCTTGACTGACATACTTCAACAAATCGGCGCGGCGGCTCAAATCTAATTCAGCCATCACTTCATCCAACAAAATCACAGGCGTTTCATTTGTGCGCGCTTTCATCCAATCCACTTCGGCGAGTTTCAATGCCAACAATGTCGTGCGAACTTGTCCGCGCGAACCATAATCACTCACATCTGCTTTGTTGATAATGAATCGCAAATCATCACGATGCGGTCCAATCGTTGTCACACCGCGTGCAATTTCTTCACTGCGAATAGTTTTGAGTCGCGATAAAAATCCATTTTGAATTTCATCTAGTTCAATTGCTGAACGATCAATCGCAGTATCAATTTTCAGACCCAACTGTCCGTTTGGTTTTGGAAGCGGGTCATACGCAGGTTCATAAGCCAAACGTAAAATTTCATCTCCCCGAGTCAAATCACTATGAACTCTGGAAGCATATCTTTCGATTTCTTGAATCGCTTGGATGCGCCACAAAATAATTTGTGAGCCAAACTTGACCAACGCTTCATCCCACACTTCAAGTTGGTCTTTGTTGCCTGAGCCTTCACTTAACATTTTGAGCAGTGCATTGCGTTGTGATACGGCTTGGTTGTATTCACTCAACACGCGCGCATAAGCAGGGACAGTTTGTGCCAGCGCCAAATTTAAATAACGACGTCGTTCTTCAGGTCCGCCTTCAATGATTTGTGACATTTGCGGCACAAAAATAACTGCATTGAAATGACCAATCACATCATTAACTTGACGTTTGACTCCATCCAATAAAATTTCTTTACGAAGTCGCTGACCATTGACGCCAGTGGGTTCAAGAATCAAACGCGCTTCTAAACGATGTTTTGTTTTCCCACGTTGATAATCTGCTACGAGGCGTGTAACGGCTAATGAATTTTTCGCTTCATGAAAGTTGACAATTTGCCTGTCAGCATGAGTCTGAAAGGATGTAAACGCCGCTAGAAAATAAATCGCTTCTAATACACTTGTTTTTCCTTGTGCATTACTTCCCACAAGTAAAACAGCCCGCTTTGGAAGGTCAGCATCCAAGCGGGTGAGTGAGCGAAAGTTGGTGAGTGATAAATGGTTTAAATACATTGTCAAAAGTCTAAAGTCAAAAGTTTAAGGTCTGACTTGCGACCTACGACTTTTGACTTTCTTTACTCAAGTTCTATATTCGCATCTTCTTCACGCGGCTTCCAAACTTGTGTGGCTTTGTCGGTGAATAAAACTCCATTGAGATGGTCAATTTCATGTTGGAAGATTCTTGCCATCCAACCATCTAGTTTTAATTTGACAGGACTGCCATGCCGATTCAAGGCTTTGACTTGAATCGCTTCATGCCGTTCTACTTCGCCTAATAAACCGGGGATAGATAAACAACCTTCTACGCCTAATACTTTTTCTTCCGAAACTTTTGTAATTTCGGGGTTGATGATGACAAATAATTTTTTCTCCGGTGGGGGAGCATCTTCTGGTTTATTTTCGTCATCTTCACCTTCGGCGTATTCAATCACAGCGAGTTGCATCGGTAAATTAATCTGTGGGGCGGCAAGCCCTACACCCGGTGCTTCGCGCATGGTTTCAATCATATCGTCTATTAGGGTTTGTAAGTCTTTGTCGAATTTGGTGACTGGTTTTGCTTTCTTCCGCAAGATTGGGTTTGGTAAATATACAATTTCTCGTAATGTCATGCTGTGAATTTTCCTTAATTGATAAATTTATTGATAACCGTAGACGGCGGACTATGGACGGTCTATAGTCCAGAATTATCCTTCACCGCTGATGCCGCTACTGCCTTCATCTTCTGGTAAATCATCGATCATATCTTCTATTTGACCATCAATCTCATTGTCGGCGACGCGAAACGTTCCGGATGTATTCCCAGTTTGACCCGTAGAGGCAGAGGCGAATTCATCTCGATTCAAATGATATGCGGCAACCCATGTCGCCATGCGTTCTCTATCCACATTGGCTGATTCTTCGGCTTTTTTGGCAATGCGCACCATGCGGCGGCGGTTGATATCGGACATGACACCAGCGGGGTCTAACACATCTTGAAATGAAAGTTTTGCACCACCGACGGTGATGAAGACTGTGCCGTAATTAAATAAAATGCCTAAGATGCCGATGCGTTGATATTCTGTACTAAGAATGTTTTCAATTTGTGCTGTGCGACGTTCTTCTTTGCCGAGCGGGGTTCTATCTAAGTCCATAATTTCTTCTGGTGTGACCATGAAGATGTCATTGCTCCAGTCCCAATATTCCCAGCCTGCCCAGCCTAAAGCGATTGCCATGAATAATGTTAATAAAACCAGGATTGTATCTGGACGAAAGCTATTGTCTATGATTTCAAATGAGGCGTTATTGGGGTCTAGATATAAACGATACAGTTGAATGAAAAATAAAGTTAAGATGAAAAGCAATAAAAGCAGAGCTTTGCCTGTTTGTTGCAGTAGCACAATCCAATGTTTGTGATAAATAATTGTGCCACCATCTTCTTGACGTAGTTTGAATCTGTTTGAAAGTGCTGTCCAAAATAGACCTTTTTCTTGCGGGTCTTTGTTGCCCATGTCAAACACGGGGGCAAGTGGTTCTTCAGGTTCTTTGATGACCGGCATTCCTATCTTGGCGCGGATGGCATTTTTCATCGCATCTTTTTGGGCTTGTGTGCCTTTAGATTTTGTACGCTCCCAATATTCCCGCACCATGTCGGCGGCTTGTTCGGGGAAACTGACATATTCAAATTTAATATTGCCGACAAATGTGCGCACATTGACGTTCCCATAATTAAGTTGCCGACCTAAAAAATCAGTTTCTACGCCGACGGATAACAATGTGCCAAGTGGCGCTTCTTGACGGCTGTCGTATAAAAATAAAACTTTTTCTAACCAAATTACGCGTTGGTTGGTGACGATGTAATAATCATTGCTCCAGTCAATCACTAGCCATATCACCCAACCCAAAATGCCAATTAATAAAATGCCCGCCACCGCTACTGGAGTGACTGCGCCAGTAATGCCGCCCCAAATTAACAAAAAGGCTGGAATCAGTGAAAAAAGAATAGGCGGAATTAATGCCTGATATAAACGAATGACATGGCGACGCGCCATAAAATAAATCACTTCATTTTTTCCCAGCCACTTAAACCGATTGGCACGCGCCAATTTATGACTGTTAATCGCCACCACCAAATTTGGTCTTAATTTTTCATATTTTAATATCAACTCATCAAACAACTGACGTGACATAAACAACAAAATTGAATCCTCTTCTGTTGTTAAGGTAGCAGAACGATTGCGATTTTCTATCAAAGATTCTTCGCCAAAATAATCTTCTTTCGATAATATCGCTAAAACATCTTCACCTTCTGCGCTTGGGCGGGCAACTTTTACTTTGCCTTTATAGATTAAATAAAAACCATTCGGTTTATCACCACGACTAAAAATAATCGCATTAGCAGGTAGGTGGATTTCTTCTAGTTTTATAGAAATACCTTCCAATTCATCTTCCCGCAATCCGTTGAAGAGATGAATGCGATTCAAAAATAAGGCGCGTTGTTTAATATCAATATTCACGTTTTTATTCTATCAAATTTCCCGCACGATTGCGCACCCATACGCAGGCGATTCTTGAATTGTAGGCAATTGCCCGACGAGCAAAGATTCAATTGCCTCGTCGAGAAAGAAGCGTGTCGGAGTCTTCTGCCGAAACTTGACATCATCTACAGCTCCACGATAACGCAAGATTCCATCTCTATCTATGACGAAAACATGTGGCGTTGTGACCGCCTCAAACAGATTTGCAATCTCACACTTCGCATCCAGCCAGACGTTTGGTATGTGCCGTGCTTCGGAGACATTTTTTATCTCCTCAACAGTTTCATTGCGATTGGACGCAATGGTTATCAATTCAACCTCATCCCGCCATTGCACAAACATAGACAGTATCGCTTTATCCGTTCGCTCTGAATGCGGACATTCACACGACCAAAAATTGATAATCACTATTTTGCCGCGATATTGTTCAATTTGGTGGATATTGCCCTTTATATCGGGTAATAAAAAATTAGGAATTGGTTGGTTGATATTCATTATAAGAAAATCTTAACGCGAAAAATACGAAAAGGCGAAAGGCACGAAATCGTAAATCTAAAATCGTCAATCCAAAATCCCTACGCCTGCCAACTTTTCCACAACGCCGACCACAGCCGAATTATCCAATTCACGCATTCCTTCATCAATCATCATCTGAAAAAACTTTGTGTTTTCTTCGGTTGCAGAAATTGGAATATCATATTCTTTAGCAGTTTCCAAAACAATGTTCATATCTTTCAATTGCATATAAGCCTTGAAGCCCGGACTACGATTGCCTTCAAACAATCTTGGAGGTTTGATGTCTAATGCCCAACATTGTG
>JAEURF010000078.1 GCA_016789205.1 Anaerolineales bacterium | reverse complement strand
GAATCCGAAGATAGATTTGATTGCAAAGGATTTGGCTGAGTTGGTGGGAAGTAAACATGTAAACAGGTAAACAAAAAACGCTGATTGATTTTATATAATTCAATCAGCGTTTTTACTTAGGCTTAATTATTCTTCGGGTGTTCCTAGAGTTGCAGTTGGTTCAGGTGTATTTGTTGCAGTTGAAGCTGGTGCGCCAGTTGTTGCAGTAGCGGCACCGGTTGTTGCAGTTGGACCTGACCCACCGCCAACAACGATTTCTACATAAAACGATGTACCAAATTGAGTACCATTGGCATTAGAAAGTCTCCAATAACCAATCGCGGTTCCGGCAGTGGCTGGGGCAATCATGGCAACTGAAATATCTGCGGAAGAACCAGGTTGGACAGTAATCGTCAATGCTGTAGCGTTTCCGCCCATTGCATTACCAGAAACAAAAGTGGCTTTGTAAGCAGTTGTCCATGGACAAGTGCCATTATTTTGTAACTTCCAAGTCTTTGTGAAGGCTTGACCCGGCGTCATGGCTGTTTTGTCTGGAATAGTGACATCAGCGACAAAGACTGAATTGTCACAACCTACTGCTCCACTACCACCACCAGTTGTTCCACCTGTTGAAGTGGTTGGGGAAACAAGTACTGGTAATGTATTGGTGACAAATAAAGTAGGAGTCAATGATGGGGTTGCAGTAGCCAGTGTAGGCGTCGCTGTGGGCGAAGCGGCTTGTAATGTCAACTGTTGCGCGGATAAAGTTTCCGCGGCGCTGGTGTATGCGGCATTGACTTGATTCTCACTTGCATTCGCATTACTAAACGAAATGATGAGGGTGATGATGCCTGCAAGAATCAGCACTCCGACTATACTCCACAAGATGAGGTTGTTGGGTTGTGTTGTTTTTGGTTTGAGCATTTTTTCTCCTTTTATTGCTATTACACAAGGGTTTTATTATAGGGGAGTTAAATTAATGTAACCTAGTAATTACCCTACGAATTTCCTACTTTCCTTATACAAAGATGAGAATTTGTCTTAATAGTCGAATTAGTCTGACCAGTCGGACTTGATAGACCTTTTCGACTTGTAAGACTAACAAGACCTGTTAGACTTAAGGCTATGTTAATTTACGACCTCGATTTTTCTGCGTTAGAAAACAAATTAAAGGAATGGAACGAACCTGCATACCGAGCCAAACAAATTTGGCAAGGACTGTATGTGCATTTGTATTCGTCACCGGAACAGTTTACGAATTTATCAAAACCACTGCGTGAGAAAATGGCGGAACATTTTTCGTTTTCAAATTTCAAAATCAGAACATTTTTAGATTCGTCAGATAAATCTACAAGAAAAACTTTATTTGAATTGCCTGATGGAAATTTAATTGAAACCGTATTAATGAGATATGGTGACCCAGCAGATGACCCTGCTGGACTTACTTCTAAATATACAAATGAAATTGGTAGTTCAAAAAAAAGGCGCACACTATGTATCTCCACGCAAGCCGGTTGCGCGATGGGATGTGTGTTTTGTGCCACAGGGCAAATGGGGTTTAAGAGAAATTTATCCAGCGGCGAGATTGTAGCGCAAGTTATTTATTATGCACAAATGTTGAAAGAAAAAAATGAAACGGTCACCAATGTGGTTTTCATGGGCATGGGCGAGCCGTTTCATAACTATGATAATTCCATGGCGGCAATTGACCGATTAAATGATTCAAACGGATTTAATTTTGGCGCCAGAAGATTCACAGTTTCCACCGTTGGTCTGGTGCCACAAATTAAAAAATTTGCTGATGAACAAAGACAAGTCAATTTGGCGATTTCACTGCACGCCGCTGATGATGACGAACGGACTGAGATTATGCCGGTCAACAAAAAATATAAAATTGATGAAGTCATTCAAGCCTGCAAATATTACATTGAGAAAACAAATCGGCGTGTGACCTTTGAATGGGCATTGATTAACGGAGTCAACGACACGCCAGAAGTGGCAGGTAAACTCGCCTCACGACTTAAGGGACTCTTGTGTCACGTCAACGCGATTCCGCTCAACCCGACACAAGGTTATGATGGCGAAGCCACCAGCCGTGAAAGAGCAAATCAATTTAAGGAAACGTTAGAAAAAGCAGGCATCCCGTGTACTATCCGCATGAGACGCGGAATTGACATCAATGCCGGGTGTGGTCAATTGGCTGGGTCTCAGACCAAAAATCCACGATGAAAGAATCGAGTGTCATTCTGAGCCGCGCTCTTGTTGTTCGTGGCGAAGAATCTCGGAAATAATCTTAGAGACCCTTCGCTTTGCTCATGGTGACATGTCTCTGCAACTGTCCTGATATAATTCCTCTCACATCGCATTAAACTTTTTCTACTATCATGCAAGCTAATTAAACTCTCGAAGGTGACCTACATGGATTCAAAACAAAGATGGCTTGACAAGCCCATTCATTCTTCATTACCCGCGTTGACAAACGAAATTATGATTTTTGCAGTCATTATTTTGGTTGCAATCGTCACCCGCTTTTATGACCTCGGGTCGCGCGTAATGAGCCACGACGAAAGTTTGCATACCTATTTTTCATGGCTGTTGTATCGTGGTCAAGGCTATGAACACTCCCCCATGATGCACGGACCTTTACAATTTCACTTGATTGCGCTTTCGTATTTCATGTTTGGCGCAAGTGATTTTACTGCCCGCATCCCCGCTGTGATTTTTAACTTAATGACCATTTATATGGTTTGGTATTGGCGGCGCTATCTTGGTCGCACAGGCGCATTGATTGCCGGCGCACTCATGGTGATTTCGCCATTTATGTTGTACTACGGTCGGTACGTCCGCGAAGACCCCTATCCCGTTTTTTCCGGCGTGTTAATGCTCTATGCTATCTTAAGATATTTTGAAGTTGGGAAATCAAAATATCTAATCATGGTTGCTGTGGCTCTTGCCATTCACTTCCTAGCGAAAGAAACTTCGTTTATTTACACAGCCCAAGCCTTAATTTTCTTAGCCGTATATTTCATCATCAAAGTCACACGCACACCTTGGCAAAATGCACGCAACGATTACAAAACATTCATCATCGCATTATGTGTGACGATTTTATTAGCCAGCGTTGCAGGCGGAATTTACCTGACACAACGAGATGCAACCACACTCGCTCAAAATGAAACGGCAGTTCCATCTAACCCAGATGAATTAGCACCGCCTCATTCTGAGGGTCAAACGGGTACATCACCCTTAGTCATTACCTTCGGGACATTAGCAGGGCTTGCTTTCTTAACCACAGCCTTTTTCTTAGTGCGTGGTTACACATGGCAACGCATCCGCACTGAGCGCTCATTTGACTTGCTGATGGTCTTCGGCACCATTGTGCTTCCGCAACTCTCGCCATTGTTAATGAATTTTACAAGCATCACAATCCCAACCGATGTTGGTCAAGTACAAGCACTTGCTTCCGATACAACCGCCCTGCTCACCATTGGTGGATTGTTGTTACTAACCTTCGTACTAGCTATTCTTGCAGGCTTATTATGGAATCCCGAAAAATGGTGGAAGACCGCTTTAATCTTTTGGGTTCCATTTACCATTTTATATACAACGATATTCACGAACAGTAGTGGCTTTTTCACAGGCTCGATTGGTTCATTAGGTTATTGGATTGTGCAACATGATGTTGAGCGTGGAAGCCAACCCTGGTATTACTATCTATTAATTCAAATTCCCGTTTACGAATTTCTGCCAGCCTTAGCTTTTTTCTTAGCACTATATCTCGGTTTTCGCCGAAAAATAAGCCCTCAGCCAGAAACGACAGATGTAGAAACAATAGACTCAATCACCAATTTTGATGACCGCAAAACAGAAGAAGCGAACTTTACAAACACATTCAGTCTGCTTGTTTACTGGACTATTATTACAATAGCCGCTTTCACTTTTGCAGGTGAAAGAATGCCCTGGCTCACCATTCACATGGCATGGCCCATGATTTTAGTTGCAGGCTGGGCATTAGGGCGAATTGTAGACACAACCGATTGGGAAAAACTCAAAGAGCAAAATGTTGCCCTCACAATTGCAACATTAGCAATTTTTGTCGCCAGCACGGGAAGAGCCATTCTGGTTTGGAACGGACCCACCCGCCCATTTCAAGGTCAGGGCTTAGACCAACTACAAGCTACCAATGCATTCTTATTGCCATTAATTGTTTCCATTTTAAGTGCGGTGGCGGCAGTGTACTTTTTACGTTCATGGACTTTCAAAGAATTACGCCGTGTTTTTGTTTTAGTATTTTTTGCATTCCTCGCCGTCTTAACCATGCGGGCATCTTTCCGCGCTTCTTATATCACCTATGACCAAGCCACAGAATTTCTAGTCTATGCACATGGTGCAACCGGAATTAAAGAAGTGATTGCGCAAGCCGAAGAAATTTCTAAACGCACAACCGGCGGCATGAGTGTCGCGCTTGCCTACGACGCATCCGCGCCAGATACGGGCGTTTCATGGCCCTTTGTCTGGTATTTGCGTGATTTCACCAATCAACGCTCTTTTGACCAGCCTACACGTTCTCTGCGTGATTCCGTCGTTATCATCGTAGATGAAAAGAATTTCGACAAAATTGAACCAGCTATTGGTCCCGGCTACTACCGCATTGATTACATCCGCATGTGGTGGCCCATGCAAGATTATTTCAGTTTGGTGTACGACCGCGACCCAAGTTTTCCATTCCCAGAAGATTATGCTTGTAAAGGTGTAATGAGCTTCTTGAAATTAAGAAAATCAAAAGATTATTCACAATTTTGTCAGTGGTTCACCGACCCACAAGTTCGCGCGGGCATCATTCAAATTTGGTTAAATCGTGACTATCGTCAATATGCACTCGCAAAAGGACGCACCGATTTAGAACTTGCCACATGGGTTCCAGCAGACCGAATGCGCTTGTATATTCGCCAAGATGTTGCCTCACAAATTTGGAATTATGGTGTGGCACCAACCACAACTGAAGTTTTGCAAGACCCGACTGAGGGCAAATATGTTTTACTTTCTGCCGATTTAGTATTTGATGCGGCACAAGCAAACCCTGTGATTCTCAATGCGCCACGTTCGCTTGCCTTCGCAAAAGACGGCACAATGTATGTCGCTGATTCTCGCAATCATCGTGTTTTGCATTTAGATGTGACTGGAAATATTTTGCATGAATGGGGCACATACGCAGATGGCGTAAGCATACCGATTGGGGATGGGACATTTAATGAACCGTGGGGCATTGCCGTTGGACCTGACGGCTCGGTCTACGTAACGGACACATGGAATCACCGCGTACAAAAATTTACACGGGATGGCAGATTCCTCAAAGCCTGGGGCGTATTTGGTCAGGGTGAAACGCCAGAATCATTTTACGGTCCGCGCGGGTTGGCGGTAGATGCCAAAGGCAGAGTATATGTCACAGATACAGGTAACAAGCGTATCGTCGTCTTTGATGCGAACGGGACTTTCATCACACAATTTGGTGGCGCAGGTTTTGACCCCGGTCTGTTTGATGAACCGGTCGGTATCGCAATTGATAAAAACGGCACAGTCTATGTTGTAGATACATGGAATCAACGAGTACAAACATTTGTACCAATTGAAACAGATAACAATGTAATTTTCTTGCCGGAAAAACAATGGGATGTTTTTGGTTGGTTTGGTCAATCATTAGACAACAAACCTTATATTGCTGTAAATGATGATTTGCATGTCTTCGTCACTGACCCAGATGGGTACCGCGTGATGGAGTTTGACCCAAATGGAGAGGTGGTACGCGTGTGGGGTGACTTTGGTGACAGCAACGCCAGTTTTGGTTTAGCCTCCGGTATTGCAATTGATAATAATGGAAATGTTTGGGTGACAGATGGTGCTTTCAACAGAATATTGAGGTTTACACTTCCGTAATTTTAAGTAGCGCGAGAGGACTCTTGCGCTACTTTATTGGTATAATGCTCGTGCTTTTTACAAAGTATCGCACAAGCGATAGCAAAAATAAAATTCCCCAAAGGGAGACTCGATGAAACTGCACGAATATCAATCTAAAAATATTTTTTCAAAGTACGGCATTCCAATTCCAAAAGGAAGGGTCGCGGCTACCGCTCAAGAAGCAAAGCAAGTTGCAGAAGAGTTAGGTGGTCGCGTTGTAGTTAAGTCACAAGTTTTGGTGGGCGGACGTGGCAAAGCCGGTGGCGTTAAACTTGCAAAAAATGCCGTAGAAGCAGAACAACTCGCTGAGCAAATTTTGGCATTGGAAATTAAGGGGTTACCAGTTCGCAAAGTGTTAGTAGATGAAGCCTCTGCGATTGACCAAGAAATTTATTTCGCAATTACAAATGACCGTGCCGCAAAAAAGCCGGTGATGATTGCATCTGCCGCAGGCGGAATTGATATTGAAGAAGTCGCTGTAAAGAATCCAGAAAAAATAATCAAAGTTCATATTGACCCATTGCTTGGCTTACGAGAATATCAAGCCCGTGACGTGGCAGTTGGCATTGACCTGCCACGTGAATACTGGAAAGATTTCACAAAAATCGCGGTGGGGTTGTGGAATGTTTACAAAGATACCGATGCTACACTTGCGGAAATTAATCCATTGGTGATTACAAAAGAAAAGAAATTGCTCGCATTAGATGGCAAAATGATGATTGACGATAACGCCTTGTTCCGTCAGCCGGAACTTGCTGAAATGCGCGATACTGATGAAGATGCCCCGGCGGAAATTGAAGCCCGCAAGTATGGTCTTTCATATATCAAGTTGGATGGCAATATCGGCTGTATGGTCAATGGCGCAGGTTTGGCAATGACCAGTATGGATGTAATTAAACTGTTTGGGGGTGAGCCAGCAAACTTCCTCGACGTAGGAGGCGGTGCAGACTCAAAGAAAGTTGCCGCGGCAATGCGCATCATCCTGACCGATACAAATGTCAAAGCAGTTTTGTTTAACATCTTCGGCGGTATTACAAGATGCGATGAAGTGGCACGCGGCATTTTGGTTGCGATGGATGAAGTCAAACCGAAAGTGCCGATGGTGGTGCGCTTAGTCGGTACAAATGCAGAAGAGGGTCGCAAACTTCTTGAAAATGCAAACATGATTACAGCCGAAACACTTGCGGATGCGGCGAAGAAATCCGTAGAAGCCGCAAAAAAATAATTAACATGTCATTGCGAGGAGTGCTTTAGCACGACGAAGCAATCTCCTACTTAATGATGAGATTGCTTCACCAAAAAGCGGCTCGCAATGACGGAGAAGGTATATGAGCATTTTAGTTGATAAAAACACACGCCTATTAGTGCAAGGCATTACAGGCAATGAAGGTTTATTTCATACGACGCAAATGGCGGCTTATGGAACCCAAGTGGTCGGCGGAATTACACCCGGCAAAGGTGGTGAATGGGTTTTAGAAAAAATTCCTGTATTTGACTCAGTCCGCGCCGCGAAAGAAAATACAGATGCAAATGCAACGATTATTTTCGTACCCGCCCGCTTCGCACCTGACGCAATGTTTGAAGCCGCCGATGCAGGCATTCCACTCATCATCTGCATTACGGAAGGTGTTGCGATCTCAGATATGATGCGCGTGAGAAATTATTTAG
>JAEURF010000077.1 GCA_016789205.1 Anaerolineales bacterium | reverse complement strand
TGCTCGCCATTTCAAAATTGTTTCGCAATATTGGCGGCTTCTTGGTGACCTTATTGATTGTTCTGCTCATCTATATCTACTTAACCTGTTGGCAAATGGACTCAAGTTCAGCGTTTTGTACCACTGTTAAAGCTTTATCTTTCTTGCAATAGTTCTCCCCCAAGTGGCGGAGATAGAAACTCCCCAGCCGCCTGATGCGGTTGGGGAGTTTGTGTCATACGATGAATGTATGACCCGTGTATATATTGCCGATGCAATTCCTGAAGAACGGTCTGCTCTGCGTTTGGTACTCCTAGATTTGAAGATGGAAGTAGTAGGCGAAGCCGCTGACTGGGCAACCACGTTAGCACAAGCACCCATCAGCCATACTGATATGTTATTGATTGATTGGGACTTACTACCTAACTCACCAATCGCCGCGCTAGATAGCCTTCGCCGGGCTTGCCCAGCCGCACTGGTCATTATTCTCATTAGCCGTATGGATGCCCGCCAACAAGCTGCACTTTCTGCTGGTGCCGATGCTTTTATCAGCAAAGCGGAAACACCTGAGCGGGTGGCAGAGCGCTTGCGTTCTGTTGCGGCGGGTATTCGTAAGCAATGATGAAAACCGGCGCATCCTTGCTGTTCCGAGCGCTGGTACAAATTTGGGACAGCTTTTTCAAATGATTCTGGAGGATCACATTATGAACAAAGATATTTTAGAAGGCAAGTGGAAACAAATGCGTGGGGAAGCAAAAGCATGGTGGGGCAAACTCACCGATGACGATTTAGACCGTGCCGCCGGTAAATATGAAGTGTTGGCTGGCATCATTCAAGAAAAATATGGTTACACACGTGAGCAAGCCGCTGATGAAATTGATAAACGTGTCACTGCTTTTGAAGACGGTCTAAAAAATAAGACAGAACCTACTGTTGTTAAATAATTAAACTCTATTCCAAACATGGGCAACCATGTTTGGAACTATTCAAAAAAGGAAAAGAAAATGAATCTCATTATTTATCTGATTGCCGGTGCGATTGTCGGTTATATCGCCAGCAGAATTATGCGCACGAATTCACAACAAGGTTTGTTGCTTGATATTGTCGTCGGCGTGGTTGGTGCATTCTTGGCTGGGTACTTCATCAGCCCATTGTTGGGTGTTGGCACGATTAATGATGCCATCACCTTGCCGACCATGTTGGTTACATTACTTGGCTCTGTGGTTTTGTTATGGATTTACAAACAAGTTCGCCGTTAGTGAAATAAATTTGTATCAGCGAGGGTAAGTCTGTTCAGGTTTTTGAAACAGGCTTACCCTTAGAAAGAAGCGTAAAAATGTCAAATGAAAATAGAGTCTCAGAAACAAGAACGTCACAAAATGAACCGGAGCGTGAACAACGCATCTTTAGTTTTAAGGCTACACAGTTGGTCTGGTTGATGTTTGGAATTTTAGAAGCGTTGATTGCGCTTCGCATCGGACTTAAGTTGATTGGTGCGAATCCTGAAAGCCCGATTGTCGCTTTGATTTATGGATTTACTTACTTGTTCTTGTTCCCATTTGAAGGATTAGTCGCCTCACCAACGGCTGGCAACATGGTGCTTGAACTTTCATCTATGTTTGCAATGTTGATTTATGGGTTAATTGCTTGGGCTGTGGAAAGAGTGATTTGGTTAATCTTTTATCGCCCGCGCGGACCTGTGGTGGCAGTGACTGAAACGAGTACGAGTGAAAGTCATAATACGCCGCGCCGATAAAGGATAAAGATAATGGACGATTCTGCTCCTCAACAAGACTCTGAAAAACAACCAGCAAATCGCTTTTGGGGCGCATTGCGGATTCTGGACAGAATTGAACATTGGCTGACGAGTATTTTTGAAATCACTGAAGAAGAACAAAGTGATGCAGGGGTTTATCTTGGAAATCAAGATAATGAGTAATGTTTATTAAAGTATTTGAATTAAAAGTTAGAAGATAAAGGATTAAAAAATGATTCACGAAAATCAAGAATATAGACACCCAACAAACAATATGCTGAGTGTTTTTATCGGTATGTTAGTTGGTGCGTTGGCTGGTGCGGTGACGATGCTGTTGCTTGCGCCTCAATCTGGACAAGAAACCAGAATACAAATTCAGAAAAAAGGTGCCGAATTGCGTGACCGCACAACTGAAATGGTAGAAGGTACGATAGCGCAAGTGCGCTCCAGTGCAAATAAGATTTCGGTTAGCGGACGTGAGAAGGTTAAAGAATTGAAACATCAAGGTCAGGAACTCGTTATGGAGCAATTAGACCATGTCTCTGAAGCCGCACAAGCCGGTAAGAAAGCAATTCAAGGTTCTTAAATCTGATAGCTTTACAGTATATGAACGCGATATGCTGTAAAGCTATTTTATTAAGTATTAAATCAAAGGAGAAACAAAATGAATATGGGTCAATTGAAATGGATTTTGCTCGGTATCTTTTTGGTCATCGTAGGATTGAGTATGCTGGGTGTGGGGCTTGGTGCATTAAGTACCATCGCTGGGATTTGCGCATTGATTGCGGGCATCCTGTTTATTATTAATCGGTAACCTCACTATCTTTGTGGGCATGGCTTCTCATCAAGAAATCATGCTCACAATGGACATTATCGTTTAATTTGTTGCTTGTTTAGAAATTATTTTTTGATAAAATTTATGACACAAGTTTGAAATTTAATGTGTACTATTTTCGCGGCTTGATAAAAAAACAAGCGTTTAAGGAAGAAAGGCTAAGCACCGATGTCTAATCGACAAGTTATCAAAACAAATGCTTCAGAATTTTCAAGATGTGAAGAATGAAATATAAATTTTCTAAAAGCAAGTTATTTGATTTCTTCAAGAAGTTATTTAATGGAGATAAGCCAGAAGTTATGTCTAAAGCTCTGAAAAAGAAAGACATAGTTGAAAATAAATTACGTTGGGAGGATGATGGCGGTCCAATTTTAGAAACTAACAATTCAGTTCCGCCTGTTGGTGATGGGGAGAAACAATCCTTACCCGATTAAATTTTGTAAATTAAAAGGAGATATATCTTATGTTACCAATCGGTGATGATAATACTTCTCGTAGAATAGTTCCGCTCGTTACGTATGGTTTGATTCTTCTGAACGTCCTATTTTTTCTAATAGAGATGAGCGGCGGCGACGCTTTTATTATGCAGTGGGCATTTATTCCCAGTCGCTTCCTTGCTAATCCTTTAGCTGATTTTCCAACTTTATTCACATCCATGTTTATGCATGCGGGTTTGCTTCACTTGGGAAGTAATATGCTGTACTTATGGATTTTTGGGGATAATGTCGAAGACCGCCTCGGACATATCAAGTTTATAATTTTTTATTTGCTATGTGGCATAGGGGCAACATTTGCACAGTTAATCTTTAGCCTCACATCCAACATACCGAATTTAGGCGCATCTGGTGCAATTGCAGGCGTGCTCGCGGCGTATCTTGTCATGTTCCCACAGGGAAGAGTGCATGTATTAATGGGTCGAGGCGTTATCCCAATGTCTGCATTAATCGTCATCGGATTATGGTTTGGCTTACAGTTGTTAAGTGGCATTGGTTCTATCACTACTGCAAGCGCGGACACAGGTGGTGTGGCTTACATGGCACACATTGGCGGATTTATCGCAGGCTTTATATTAACGTTTTTCCTTAGAGGAAACACATCACCTCGAATTACAAGTTAAACAACCTAGAATTGACAACACATGACGCTTCAATCAACTCCTCAGCCACATGCTTGGACATTTCGAGGAGTTGTTGGGGCAACTCTGGTGATAATTTCAGTTGTCCTGAGCTTTTGGATTTTTTATCGTTTTAATCAAGTTATCTTTATCTTATTGATTGCTATCTTAATCGGCACGGTCATCAGACCTTTGGTCACTTGGTTATCACAAAAAGGGGTTAATCGAATAGCAGGAATTATTTTCATCTACACCCTAATTCTGATGATGCTAATTGGCTTCGTGCTTTTGTTATTTCCTTTAATTGTTGAACAAAGCCGCACAATTGGCATCGCAATGCCAGAGTATTACCAAACTTTACGCTTATGGATGCTTAATTATCCAAGCCAATTGATTGTGCGTTTAGGTGAATTTCTTCCACCTGCCCTGCCTAGTATCATGCCAATCGCAAATCAGCAAACAGGGCTAGAAGTGATGGCTTCAGCAGAGCAAATGCTTATTTATATAACACTGCTAGCTAAAGCGATTTTTATAACCATTGTTGTTCTCATGCTCGCTTTTTATTGGACGTTAGATGGCACGCGTATCATTCAATCATCCTTACTACTCCTTCCACAAGAACAACGCGAGAGCATCGTAGAATTAATTTCAGCGATAGAAACCAAAATCGGTTTTTACATAGTTGGTCAGGCTTTTCTTTGCTTAATCATAGGCATCTTGGCATTAATTGCCTATCTGCTGATTGGTTTACCGAACGCTTTTGTGCTGGCACTTTTAGCAGGCGTGTTAGAGGCTGTACCGATGATTGGTCCATTACTGGGTGCGATACCTGCGGCATTAGTTGCATTGTCCATTGGACCAGAAAAATTGATATGGGTCATCGTCGCAACGGTTGTGATTCAACAATTAGAAAATAGCTTACTGGTACCACGCGTCATGCGTCGGGCAGTCGGGGTCAATCCATTTGTGACATTGCTTGCGCTTTTTGCATTTGGTTCTTTATTCGGCATTATGGGGGCACTCATGGCGATACCGCTCGCCGCCATTATCCAACTGTTGCTTAATCGCTTTGTATTTCATCCATCAAACACAGAGCCAGAAGTTTCAGCCGGACGTGATTATGCAAGCAGACTCCGTTACCAAGCGCAAGATTTGATTCAGGATTTACGCAAACAAGCCCGCCTTGATAAAGGAGGCTCAGATTTACGAGTCAAACATATTGACCACGTGATGGATGAGATTGAGACAATCGCAACAGACCTAGATACGTTATTAGATTCTAGCGCATCGGATAACTCATGACAAAACAATTGATAGTCATTGTTACAGCAGTGATGACTACCGTGTTGGCATTAATAGCATTGTGGCAATTTCATGTAGTGGTTATTTATATTTTTATATCGCTCGCACTTGCGGCAACAGTTCGCCCACTGATTAAAGATTTATCAAGTCACAGCTTGATAATGCGTCTTTCACTAATTTTGCTTTATGTATTTATCCTGAGCGGTTTTGTTTATTTAATCACACAAGTCGGCAGGTTTGTAATTGGTGATATCGAACAATTATCACAAACACTAGCAGTGCAAGATAAATGGATATTGCCAACATGGTTGAAAAGCAGTTCATTCGAGAAAGTATTAATTGCGCGTCTGCCAGTGCCAAGCATTCTTTTTGAAGCAATCACCGGTGAACAAGGTCAGCTTGTATTACCAGCCTTACTAGGCTTCACACAAGGTATCGGTAGTGTTATCAGCGGGATATTCCTTGTCTTGTTATTGAGCATTTATTGGAGCATTAATCAAATTCATTTTGAACGATTGTGGCTTTCATTGCTTCCATCCGAATTACGTAAACAAGCGCGTGGCATTTGGCGAAAAATTGAACCTGACCTCGGTGCGTATATTCGTAGCGAGATAGCCCAAAGCATTCTAGCAGGATTTTTATTAGGCATTGGTTATTGGTTTCTCGGGTCTCAATATCCGATCTTGTTAGCACTAATTGCCGCATTCGCATTGTTAATCCCTGTCGTGGGCGGAATCTTAGCTGTGATTTTGCCGCTCGCCATTGGATTACTCACCAGCGTTCAACTTAGCCTATTATCAGTTTTCTATACATTGATTGTAGTTATCGCTTTACAAATATGGATTGAACCGCGTCTTTACAAGCGCCAAGCGGATAACCCCATTTTGACATTGGTTATCATTCTAGCATTAGCAGATGCGTTTGGACTGATCGGAATCATCATAGCCCCGCCTTTATCAGCAATATGCCAAATCTTGTGGAGTCATTTGGTTACCAACCGCCTTACAATGGGAGCTTCAGCACAAGTATCAGACCTCAAAGAAAGACAGAAGCGTTTGTGGACAATCATAAAAAATATGGAAGAACAACCCCCGCCATTAATCATCAGCAGTATGGAGCGGCTGGCTGAATTAATTGCGAAAGCTGACCCAATTGTGCAAACAACGATCCCAGTTATAGTTTCTGAACCATTTCATCCATCACAGCCTGTTAGCAACGAAGATAAGTAGATAATGACTGCATCTAAAATAATTAAATACATGCTCAAGATTAAGCAACAAATCATTAACAGCGTACATAAAATAAATGAATTATCCAGAGGTTGGTTATGGATGCTGGCAAATGCAACCAAAGAAACGCTAAAGCCTGAAACAACGATTAATGCCGCCGCGATTGCTTACTTCGCGCTCTTCGCCATCTTTCCGATTACCTTGTTAAGTATTTCCATTGCTAGTGGACCTTCAATTGACCAATCATCTATTATTCAAAAAATTGAGTTTATCGCGCCAGCATTGAGTCAATTGTTAGGGCAAAATATTGATGAAATTATTAAAGCACGCGGACCTGTCACCAGCATCGCGCTAATTGGCTTGATTTGGTCTGCATCCACAGTCTTTTACACCTTTACACATACATTAAATGAAATATGGGGAGGGAAACAACGGCGCGCCGCTTGGAGGCGACGCGGACTCTCAATACTATTAGTGCTAATTTTTGTCGGACCCGCTCTGTTTTTGGCTTCATTTGCTGGCAGTGCAATTGCTCACGTCAACAGCTTTCTGCCTGAACAAATCTTTTTACTTGCAGGTAGTTTCAGTCTGGTGCTTGCCATCTTAATTGATATTATTTTATTTATGGTGCTTTATATGATTCTTCCGCATGGGACGGCTAGTTGGCGTGAAATTTTACCCGGCGCAATCACAGCTGGCTTTTTATGGGAATTAGCCAAGAAAATTTTTTTGTCTTTTGTTTTTACTTATGTCTCTACATCAAATATGGTTTATGGCTCAGTGACAACGATTATTACTTTTCTAGTTTGGGCATATTTAAGCAGTCTCATCTTTCTCTTTGGCGCTTTCTTAAGCGTTTCTTATTTCCAATATAAAAAAGGGCAAAAAGAAACCATACCAGAAAAACATGAATAAGAAACGATATTAAGTCTCCCCCAACTAGCGGATACAAACACTCCCCAGCCGATGGATGCAAAGGGGAGTGTTTGTATATATGATAGATAAACAGAATAGGAATTAATTATGAAAATAAAAAATGTTTTTGTTATAAATGCCGCCATAATTTTACTAACGTTGTCGGCATGTAGTGCTTTACAGTCAACACCTGCACAACCTATGCCAACAACCACTCCCGTCGTTATACCGGTGACAGGTGCAGAATATCAATTTGTCACCAATCAACTTTTGTTGCCAACTACACGCGAACAGACTCAAGCCTTCGGATTGAATATTGATAATGATATGCAAAAAACTCCTGATAATAAATTTGGAGAGTTGCTAACTTTGCTAACATCGGTAGTCCCAGACCTTGAATTGCAATTAACGCTTGACCAAGCAGTTAACGCGGGTCAACTGGTTACACTTCATATGGTCAAGGCTGATGATTTCTTAAATGACCCGAATGCTT
>JAEURF010000076.1 GCA_016789205.1 Anaerolineales bacterium | reverse complement strand
CATTAAACGACACCCCCAATGACCCTGTGGAACGATTTGTCTATATTGAGGGATATGCTCATGTTAACAATTGGAAAAAGGCGGTAGAATTATCGCAGGCATCTTATAAGGTTTCAAAAAGTTTTGTTGGTCCGCTGTTGTGTAAGTTGTGGAGCAGAATTGAAAGAGAAACTCAAAGCAGTACGGAGCAAGAAGCAGTTATAAATCAAGTTAGAGGCGAGTTTAACTGTCTGCCTTGACCGTGTGCTTTTCTTCACATAAGCATTTCTTCTGGTAAAATTGTTTAGACAACTGAAAGGAGGTATCGGAAAGATATTGAATCCGCCAGTTTTGTCAACATTTTCAAATTTCAAAAGGAGAAGAAGTATGCGTAAGAATTTTGCTCGTCTTGTAAGTTTGTTGTTCGTTTTTGTGTTTGCACTTTCTGCTTGTGGCACGCCTGCCACTACAGAAGTGCCAGCCGCAACGGACGCACCCGCCGCTACAGAAGCGCCAGTTGCTACCGAAGCCGCCCCAACTGAAGCGGAACCATTTGTCTTCGGTATGTTATTGGTGGGTCCATATAATGATGGTGGTTGGAGCCAAGCCCATTATGAAGCCGGTTTGTATGTGGAAGAGAAACTTGGCGCGAAGATGATTTATTTGGATAAGGTAAATCCTGCTGACCGCCCCGGAACTACACCAGACCAACTCGCCGAAGAATTGGTGGCTCAAGGTGCTAAATTGGTCATCTTCAATTCCGATGACATGAAAGATGCCTCAACAACTTTTGCAAAAGCCAATCCTGATGTGTATGTGATTATGGCTTCTGGGGACCAAGTTTGGTCTGATGGTAAAGCCTACGAAGAAATTTCTAATTTGATGAATATTATGGGGCGTATGGAATATGGCAAGATGATTGCTGGTTGTGCCGCGGCACTTTCTTCCACTACCGGTAAGATTGGTTATTTGGGACCATTGATTAACGATGAAACCCGCCGCTTAACCGCCTCTGCTTACTTGGGTGCAAAACATTGTTGGGAACAAGCCGGAAACGACCCCGCTTCATTAGAATTCAAAGTGACTTGGATTGGTTTCTGGTTCCACATTCCTGGCTTTACTACTGACCCTGTAGATGTCTCTAAAGATTTTTACACCACTGGTTATGACGTGGTCATCTCTGGTATTGATAACTCTGTCAATTTGCCAGAAGCCAAGAAGATAACTGATGAAGGTACACCAGTATTTGCAGTAGCGTATGATTATATTAACGCTTGTGATGTTGCACCCGACGTTTGCTTAGGTGTTCCATTCTTCAATTGGGGACCAGATTATCTCAAGGCGATTCAATCTGCCGCAGATGGTTCATGGCAATCCCAATTCCTTTGGAATGGACCAGATTGGTCTGACCTCAACAACCATGACACTTCTGCGATTGGCTTCGTCAAAGGCAATGCACTCAGCGCTGAAGATTCTGCCACTTTAGATGCCTTTATTGCTGACCTTGCCGGTGGACTTAACTTGTGGACGGGTCCAATCAACTTGCAAGATGGAACACCGTATCTTGCCGACGGGGAAGTTGCTTCTGACCAGCAAGTTTGGTATTTGCCTCAACTGCTTGAAGGTATGCAAGGCTTGAGCGCGTCTGAATAAGATTTAATTTTATAGTAGGGGCGAGGTTACCTCGCCCCTACATTTTTTATAGGAATCACACCGCCTATGAATGTTGAACTCAAAAACATTAACAAGCATTTTGGAAAAGTTCATGCCAATAAGGATATTACGCTTAATATTCCATCTGGCACAATTCAAGGCATTTTAGGAGAAAACGGTGCAGGTAAAAGCACCTTGATGAAAATTCTTTCCGGTTTTATCCAAGCTGACTCGGGTAGTCAAATAATATTAGATGGCAAATCCGTTGTGATGAATTCTCCAGCCGATGCGATTCAATATGGCATTGGCATGTTGCATCAAGACCCGTTAGATTTCCCGCCGATGAAAATTTTAGATAACTTTTTATTAGGGATACCGGGCAGTTTTTTTCCGAACAGAAAAGAAGCGACGCAAGATTTTAATCTGCTTGCAAAAGAATATGGGTTTTCACTTGACCCTGAAAATTACGTTGATTCCCTGACAGTGGGGGAACGTCAACAACTTGAAATTATGCGACTTTTATTTTTGGGTGTGCGCGTCTTTATTTTAGACGAGCCCACGACAGGCATTAGTGCCGCGCAAAAAGAAAAATTATTTACTACATTGAAAAAATTCCCTGAGCAAGCCATGACCGTTATTTTTGTATCTCATAAATTAGAGGATGTTGAAAGTTTATGTGACAGAGTAGCCGTGTTGCGCGCCGGACAATTAGTAGGAACGTTGAATCCTCCATATCAAACTAAAAAAATTGTAGAGATGATGTTTGGTAAAGAAATTACACTGGGTGAAAGAAAACCTGCCAATGTTGGTGAGCCAGTGCTTTCTTTTGATAATATATCCCTTGAAGATGCACGATTAAGAATAAAGAATATAAATTTGGAAGTCCGTGAGCACGAAGTGATTGGATTGGCAGGCATGGAAGGTTCTGGACAAGATTTATTCATGCGGGCATGTGCGGGCTTAGTCCGCCCTGTAGGGGGCAAGATTCAGTTGAAAGGTCAAGATTTAAGTGGGAAGTCCTATCACGCATTTAAACAAGTGGGAGTTAATTTCTTACCAGCGGCACGTCTTGAAGAAGGCTTGATACCCGGCTTGAGTTTGACTGACCATTTTATTTTGGCAGAACAGCCACGTGGCATTTTTATTGACCGTATCGCTGGGCAAAGACTTGCAGAAGAGCGCATTCAATCATTTAACATTCGCGGTACACCACTTAGCCCAATTGAGTCATTATCGGGCGGGAATCAACAACGGGCTGAATTGGCTTTACTGCAAAATCCGCTTTCATTGATTTTGCTTGAGCATCCTACACGCGGGTTGGATATTGAATCGGTCATTTATATTTGGAGTAAATTAAAAGAACGTTGTCATCATGGCACTTCGATTATTTTTATTTCATCTGACCTTGAAGAAATTTTACAATATAGTGACCGTGTCTTGGTTTTTTTCAGCGGTAAAGTTTCACAGCCGCTGGATGCAAATAAAACCAGCGTGGAAGAACTTGGTCAATTAATTGGTGGCAAAGGCTGGGCAGAGATAGGAGATACACATGCTTAAGAGTCGCTTTAGCGGTTTGCTATTTCAACTGATTGCGTTGGCTTTATCGTTTGGTGTGGTTTCATTAATTTTGATTTCTATAGATGCATCCCCGAGTGAAGCCTTTAGAAATATGTTCAAAGGTTCGTTTGGTGAAATGAGAAAATTTGCAGAAGTCTTAGTAGCGTTTGTTCCACTTTTGCTTGTGACCGCTGGTTTACTCGTCACATTTTCAGCAGGCTTGTGGAACATTGGTGTAGAAGGGCAAGTTGTGTTGGGTGCAATTGCAACCACTTGGGTTTATCGTTATTTTCTTGAAAGCGATTTACCGCCAGCGCTCATCATCACACTAGCAATTTTAGGCGGCATGATAGGTGGCGCAATTTGGGCGGCTTTCACGGGCATCTTAAAAGTATTTGGTGGTGTCAACGAAATTTTTGGTGGGCTGGGTTTAAACTTCGTTGCCACAGCATTAACCATCTATTTAATTTTCGGTCCATGGAAGCGACCTGGCGTTGCATCCATGAGTGGAACGATTCCATTCCCAGATGAATTTTCACTTCCATTAATTGAAAACCTTCGCATTAGCCCTTGGGCATTAGGCATTGCACTTATCGCAATCATCATTGTTTTTTTTCTATTGCAAGGCACATACTTTGGGTTGAAACTAAAAGCAGTCGGCAAAAATTTCCGTGCGGCATATTTATTAGGCATTCCTACTTGGCAATATTCGATGTATTCTTTTTTGATTTGCGGCGCGTTGGCTGGATTGGCTGGCGCGATGCAGGTTGCGGCTGTGTATCATCGCCTCATCCCCTCGATTTCAAGCGGATACGGCTACCTCGGCTTGATGGTTGCCATGTTAATTAATTATCAAGCCATTTGGGCGATTCCTGTGGCATTGTTCTTTGCCGCGTTAAACATCGGCAGTATTCAACTCCCCATTGTGATGAAATTAGATTCATCGCTCTCCGGCGTTTTACAAGGTGTGCTGGTTTTGTTTGCATTGCTCGTTGAAGGTGCACGTCAAAAATTTATTAAGAAGGGGCAAAATACATGACGCAAGAGACAATTATTATTGGTTTAGCGGGTATTCTTGCCGCTTCTGCTCCAATTGTATTTGCCGTGTTAGGCGAAACATTATCAGAACGGGCTGGCGTGATTAACCTCTCAATGAACGGCACAATTTTATTATCTGCGATGGGTGGCTTTGCAGTTGCTTACACTACAAATAATATTGTGCTTGGATTTTTAACAGGTATGCTGATTGGTGCATTGGTCGCATTGATTGTCGCCTTTGCAAGCATTACATTGAATCAATCACAAGTGGCGGTTGGGTTTGTGCTTGCATTAACTTGCCGAGACCTGTCTTATTTTCTAGGCAACCCATATATGGGTTTGCCCGGTCCGCGTTTGCAAGCATTACCGATTCCATTCTTGAGTGATATACCAATCATTGGTGCATTATTTTTTCGCCAAGATGCAATTACTTATATAAGTTTTATTGCGATTATTCTAGTTTGGGTTTGGGTTTATCGCACGCGCCCCGGTCTGATGTTGCAAGGCATCGGCGAGAAACCTGCCGCCGCGTACATCCGCGGTGCAAACGTTAATTTGATGCGTTATGTTTACACAATCATCGGAGGCGCATTGATTGGTCTTGCCGGTCCCGCATTCTCTTTGGCTTCTCGCGCTGGTTGGATGGGGACAATCTCTGGTTTAGATGGTTTCGGTTGGATTGCATTGTCCATCACCATTTTTGGCGGATGGAATCCCGCCCGCGCCGCATTTGGTGCATATTTATTTGGCTTCTTACAATGGTTAGGCTTGGTGCTACAACCTGTGCTGACTCAAGTCCCGTCGCAAGTTTTGCAAGTGGCTCCATTTCCATTGATGATATTAACTTTATTACTGGTCAACATTGGCAACGCCGAATGGGTTGATAGAACTTTAGCCGCCATGCCCGAACGAACAAGAAAGTTTTTTGCAAAATTATTACGCGCCATGCGCGCATCACCACCTGCGTCTTTAGGCGTGCCTTTTGAAAGAGATTGATGATAAAAATTCCGAAGTCTTATAAACTTCGGAATTTTTATATCGGGTAAAATTATTTGGATATGAAGAATTTTCTTGGTTACAAATGCTCACTTTGTGGCACTGAATATCTGCAAGGTCAGGTCACTTACACTTGTCCGCAAGATGGCGGGAATTTGGATATTGTGCTTGATTTTGATTCCATCAAGAAAAAATTTCAACCCGAAGATATAACTTCTCGAACCGAGTATTCATTGTGGAGATATCTTCCGCTTTTGCCAGTGGATGAACCGCCTGGCAACTCAACTCCCTTACACGCCGCAGGCTGGACGCCTGTCTTTGCTCTGCCGCGTTTGGCAGAAAAACTTAACCTCAAACATTTGTGGCTCAAAGATGAATCGCGTAACCCCACAGCTTCATTCAAAGACCGAGCAAGTGCCATTGTTGTCACTCGCGCGCAAGAACTAAAATCTGAAATTGTAGTTACGGCTTCCACTGGAAATGCAGGCGCGGCATTGGCAGGCATGGCGGCGGCGGTTAACCAAAAGGCAATTATTTTTGCACCCAAGTCTGCGCCGCAAGCGAAAGTGGCACAACTGCTTGTATTCGGTGCTAAAGTTATTTTAATAGATGGCAGTTATGATGATGCCTTCGACTTAACCGTCAAAGCCGCGAACGAGTTTGGCTGGTATTGTCGTAATACTGGCTACAATCCATTTACTTTAGAAGGCAAGAAGACTGCCGCCTTTGAGATTTGGGAATGGTGGATTAAAGCCCATCGTGACTGGCATCAGCAAGACAAAACTTTAGATGCGCATCCGCCATTGACAATTTTTGTATCCGTTGGCGATGGCAATATCATTTCTGGAATTCATAAAGGCTTCAAAGATTTGTTAGCTTTAGGTTGGATTGAGAACATGCCACGCATTATTGGTGTGCAAGCGGAAGGTTCGTCTGCAATTGCAAATGCGTTTCATGCAAATACAGAAACGATTGCATCTGTTTCTGCGAGCACAATTGCAGATAGTATTTCTGTAGATTTACCACGTGATGGCGTACGCGCTGTCCGTGCGACAAAAGAAACAAACGGGACGTATATCATGGTATCTGATGAAGAAATACTACAAGCCATTGCAGAACTTGGCAAAATCGGAGTCTTTGCGGAACCTGCTGGGGCGGCGGCGTATGCCGGAATGGTCAAAGCGGCAAGTCTCCACGTAGTCCGAAGCGATGACCCAATCTTGGTGTTAAATACAGGTAGTGGTCTCAAAGATGTCCGTGCGGCTATGCAGGCGGTGCAATCTGCGCCAATCATTGAACCAACTTTAGAAGCGGTGAAAAAAATATTATGAAAACACAACCAAATCAATGGAGCATTCCTTTTCGTTATACAGTGGGGATTATTTGTTTTGTAGCGGTCGTTGCATTTTTGATTTATGCCCGCGAAGCCATCAAGATGTTGATTATTGCAGGGTTTGCGGCATATTTGATAAGCCCAGCAGTTGCGTTTTTGATTGAACGCACGAAGCTAACTCGCACTGCGGCTGTGAATGTGGTTTACTTTTCCGCGTTGATTTTTTTGGTAGGTATTCCTGCGACGTTGACCCCCATCTTTTTTGATGAAATCAAACTTGTTGCGCAGGATTTATTAGCACTTTCAAAAGAATTTAGCGGAATACTCTCACAACCGATTCAATTTGCTGGTTTTGTTTTTCATTTTGAACAACTTGGCGAGAGCCTTGCTCATATTCAAGAAACCATGTTAACGCCACTGCCTGAAGAAGCACTGGCATTACTTGAAACCACATCAATCGGCATTTTATGGTTTTTGATTATTCTTGTCAGTGTGTATATCTTTATGAGCGAATGGCCCCGCATGAAAGATTGGATGATTAACCTTGCGCCTGAATCTTATCAAAATGATATGCGTGAGTTATATCGCCGTTTGCATAATGTTTGGATGGCATACCTACGCGGGCAAATCGTTTTGATGATTATCGTTGGTATCGTGTTCACCATTGTTTATTTAATTATCGGGATTCCCGGCGCGTTGGTATTGGGCGTCTTAGCTGGTTTGTTTACTTTGATTCCGGATGTCGGTCCGTTTATTGCTGTGGCGCTGGCAGTTGGCGTTGCATTGCTCGAAGGCTCCAGTTGGATACCGCTTTCTAACTTTTGGGTCGCCGGGATTGTAGCATTTGTATATATTGTCCTAATCAATTTGAAAAATGCACTTTTGCGCCCTATGATTATGGGGCGTAGTTTGCACATGAATGAAGCCTTGATTTTTATCGCCATATTAATTGCAACCATTCTTGAAGGGATTATGGGCGCGTTGTTAATTGTGCCATTGATGGCTTCAACTTCAGTGATTATGGAATATCTGCGCCGAAGAATTTTAGGCTTACCACCATTTATAGATGATGGTGAAAATCAATTTAAGATGCCAGAAG
>JAEURF010000075.1:247-7678 GCA_016789205.1 Anaerolineales bacterium | reverse complement strand
GTTTCTTTCAGCAGTTTTACTACAGGCGCCATTTTCACGGCTTCAGGTCTAGTTCCAAATACAGAGAGAATTTTCATTTCGATTTACGATTTTGGATTTACGATTGACAATTTGCAATGAGGATTTGATTTCTAAACAGTATTAATTCTCTAGTTCTCAAATTCTCTTTACTTTTCAATCTCCAGTCTCTAATTTCTTATTTCCCAACCCCTAATCTAACGACTTCAAAACCAGCCTTCTGCCATTCATCTGCTTTCCATGCATTGACCGTATCAATCACAACTTTGGCTTTGGTCTTCTTTACAATCTCATTCGGGTTCAATTTTACAAATTCACTGTGTTTCACCAAAAGCAAAAGTGCATCAGAATCTTTAATCGCATCTTCAAATGAACTTGCCATGTTGATTCCTGCAAGTTTTGCATCAGGCTTGAAAGGTTCCCATGCTAAAACATTTGCGCCTGCATTTTGTAATAAATGCACAACTTCGTTGGCAGGGCTTTCGCGTAAATCATCAACATCGGGTTTGTAGGCTAGCCCTAAAGCGGCAATTTTTTTATTTTTCAAATCACCAAGCGCAGATTTAACTTTCTCAACCACAAAACTTGGTTGAGCATCATTCACTTGGCGTGAATGATAAATTAACGGAGTCAATTCAGGTGCGGCTTCGACAAAAAACCATGGGTCAACACTAATACAATGTCCGCCTACACCGGGTCCTGGCGATAATATCTTCACACGTGGGTGCAAACTTGCTAATGAAATCGCTTCCCAAACATCCACGCCGAATTTATCTGCTAAGCGTGAAAATTCGTTTGCAATCGCAATGTTGACATCACGATATGTATTTTCCATCAACTTGACCATTTCAGCAGTGGTTGCATCGGTTTGTAAAATTTTTCCTTTGACGAAGATTGAATATAAATCTTCACCTGCTTGAGCAGATTCTTTTGTCACACCGCCAATAACACGTGCATTTTCAATTAACTCTTTCATAATTTGTCCGGGTAACACACGCTCTGGTGAATAGCATAAATAAAAATCAGAACCTGCTTGCAAGCCAGATTTCTGTAGAATAGGGGCAATCAAGTCGACCGTAGTACGAGGCGGTGAAGTCGATTCTAAAATGACGAGATTCCCTTTTTTCAACAATGGCACAATCGATTCAGCGGCAGAAGTCACAGCACGCATATCCGCAAGTTTATATTCAACGCCGTTGTACGTTCCAACTTCATTTTCTTTGAACGGTGTTGGGACAGCGATAATAAATGCATCTGCTTCTTCGACTTTTGTGCTGGCTCTAAATTTTCCTGATTGGATGGCAACGCTTAATGCTTCGGGTAAATTTGGTTCGTGGATGTGAACATTGCCTTGATTTAGTATTTTGACAATACTTTCGTTAATATCTACGCCTAAAACATCAACACCATTTTTAGCAAAAGTGGATGCTGTAGGCAAGCCAATATATCCCAAACCAATGACGCAAATTTTATTGAATTTCACTCGGTCTCCTATTATTTGATATACCCACTGATTATAAACCGCTGAGCGGATTATTTTGTGCAACAATTTAAGCCTAAATTCGTAGAGAGTTAACATAAAAGGTTGTATAATCAAATGGAGGAACTATGGATTTTTTACTTGACCCCAATGTTGCGTATGTATTTTTAGTGGCGGGTGTGGTGTTGGCTTTCTTTTCTGCTTCAACGCCCGGCACAGGTGTGGGGGAAGTGGTAGCGTTGTTTTGCCTCGTTTTGGCTGGGTATGCCACTTACAACCTATCCATAAATTGGTGGGCGTTGGCGTTTTTGTTTTTAGGAGTAATCCCTTTTATTCTCGCAGTTCGCAACCCAAAACAATGGTTGTTATTTCTCGGAATTTGTATTTTCCTGTTGGTTGTCGGTTCAGTGTTTCTCTTCCCAGCACAAGAAGGCTTGATTTCTGTTAATCCAGTTTTGGCTGTATTTACATCTGCCTTAATGTCTGTGATTTTGTGGTATGTTTTACGAAAGTTTATTGAAATCACCTCTGGGCGTCCTACACATGATTTGGATGCTTTGATTGGTGAAGTAGGCACAGCTACATCTACAATCCATAAAGAAGGCTCTGTGCACGTGCATGGCGAGATGTGGTCAGCACGCAGTGATGTGAAAATTCCTTCCGGTAGTCAAGTTCATGTGGTCAGCCGTGAAGGGTTTGTATTGGTTGTCGAAAAAGAAAAATCGTCATAATAAAATAAAAAGGAGAAAACAATGTTTGAAGCATTAGGTGGTAGTTTAATTTGTATTATCGGCGCATTCGTCATCATTGGTTTGATTGTCGTCTTCAATATGATTCGCATCGTGCCGGAATATCAGCGTTTGGTTGTATTTCGTTTAGGTCGTGTCATGGCAAAACCGCAGGGACCAGGTCTAGTTTTCCTCATCCCCGGTGTAGACCGCCCCGTCCGCGTAGATTTGCGCGAACAAGTTCGTGAAGTACCGCAACAAACATCCATTACAAAAGATAACGCGCCCATCTCGATTGACTTTTTATGGTATTTCAAAGTGATTGAACCCAGCACCTCCGTTTTACAAGTGACCAACTTTGAAGCCGCCGCCGCAGGTATCGCCGCCACCACATTGCGTGCCGTTATCGGTGGTATTCCATTAGATGATGTACTTTCACAACGCGAACACATCAATACCATGTTACGCACTCGTTTAGACGAAGTCACCGAACGTTGGGGTGTCAAAGTTACCAACGTTGAAATCCGTGAAATCGTCCCACCCCGTGATGTACAAGATGCAATGAATCGGCAAATGTCCGCAGAACGTGTACGCCGTGCTTTGGTAACCGAGTCTATGGGTGACCAAGAAGCCGCAATCAACCGTGCTGAAGGTACTAAACAAGCCGCCATTCTTTCCGCTCAAGGTGAAAGAGAATCAAACATCTTGCGTGCAGAAGGCGATAGACAAGCACAATTATTACGCGCCGAAGGCTTTGCTCAAGCACTCGAATCAATTTATGGTGCCGCAAAGAGCGTCGACCAAAAGACAATGACCCTTCAATATTTTGAGACATTGAAATCTATTGGTATGAGTCCATCCACCAAATACATCTTCCCGATGGAATTTACCAGCATGTTAGATAACTTCGTCAACAAAGGTTCAAAAGGATAAGTAAACAAGTAGACAGGTAAACAAGTTATACCGTCCCGCAGGTTGAATTTTAGAAAACAAAATTTTCTTAAACCTGCGGGACGTTTTTTATTGATACAATTTCCATTGATGCAAATTGTCAAAGCCTCTATCCTTGATTTGAATGCCTTGCATAAATTAGAAAAAGAAAGTTTTGCCAAAGATGCTTGGCCCCTATTTGATTTAATCGCTGTCTTGACATTTCCAGAAGTAATCCGAATCAAAGCCGTCGAAGATAACCAAATGGTCGGATTTATCGCCGGAGACCCGCGTCCGCGCGACGGGTGGGGCTGGGTGGCTACGATTGCAGTTGACCCTCGCTTTCGGCTTCGTGGAATCGGGCGCGCCCTGCTCCATGCCTGTGAAAAAGAGCTTGGCGTTCCACGTGTGAGATTAACTGTGCGAACATCCAATCAAGGCGCAATTACAATGTACCAAAAAGAAGGCTACCAAACCATAGACATCTGGCAAGCCTATTACAATGACGGCGAATCCGCAATGGTTATGGAGAAAACGTTATGAGCGACATTACTAAAGGAAGATTACAAGAGTTTGAAGCCTTACGTGGATTATCCATCGTTTTGTTGTTAGCATTACATAGTGAAGTATTTGACCCTAGTTTTTTTGGAGAGGGGTCAGGTCCATTAGCAGGGTTAATCGCATCGTTCTTGCTAGGCTCCTTTTTCTTTTTAGCAGGGTATTTCACTGAGTTTTCAATTCAAAAAAAAACAAATTTATTTTCGTTTGTGAAGTCAAAAATCATTCGTATTTTTCCGCCATACTGGCTAGCATTACTTTTGTTTGTGTATGGAATTGGCTACACCTTAAAACGCAATGATTTTGCAGTGTACTTGCTAAACTTGCAGGCTGTATTTTCACCGGTCTTCGTGAAACCCTTGCTTACACTTTGGTATATTAGCATGTTGGTTGTGTTTTATATTATTTTTTGCACTTTGTTATTTACGATTAAATCAAATGTAAAATTGCTAATAAGCTCTGTGTTTGTTTTTCTACTTGCTTATATTGCCAATGTTTCTATCGGCTTGTTTGACCCGCGTTTTTTTCAATATTATTTTATCTTTCTATTCGGTGTGTATTTTTGCCGCTTTGATGAAATTCGTGAGAAACTATTTTCCTTCAATTTTGCATCTAAAATTATTCTTGCATTTATAACCGCAATAATGATGTGGCTCGTTGAAAGCTATCCGCTCACAAATCTTTTTTATATTTTGATAGCAGATTTATTTATCTTAACTTGGATATGGATGTGGCTAGGAATATTCCGTACACAAGTAGGAAGTTGGAAAGTTTGGGCATTGCTTTCTACTGCATCTTTTTTTGCTTATCTGTTTCATCGCCCGCTTTGGTTTTTTCTCAATCAGGCACTCAATATTGAAGAAGCATGGAGACAAAAAGTGTTATTTAATCTTTGGGTTGGTTCAGCCCTTGCTTTAATACTTGGATATTTTCTTCAACGCGGATATGACAAATTGCTGGTGATGCTTCGCTTAAAATGACTGAATCGAATACGTAATGTAGTATTTCTTTGCATCGGGTTTATAATCAGCCAATATGCTTGAGAACCTCCCATCGCCCATTTGGGTGCATACAAAACCATCTTTACATAAAATGATAGATGACATTGCCTCACAAACACGTGTAGCAGTGGATACGGAATCAAATAGTTTGCACGCTTTTCGTGAGCAAGTTTGCCTTTTGCAATTTTCGACGAAAAAGGCAGATTATTTAGTAGACCCATTGGCTTTGACAGATTTAAGTCCGTTGGCTCCGATTTTCTCAAACCCAACTCTTGAAAAGATTTTCCATGCCGCAGAATATGATTTGATTTGCTTGCGCCGTGACTTTGGATTCTCATTCGTCAATATATTTGATACGATGCAAGCCGCGCGTGTATTAGGGTATACCGCTGTAGGGTTAGACAAATTGCTCGGTGATAAATTTGGAATCGAAGTGGATAAGCGCCATCAGAAAGCAAATTGGGCGGCACGCCCTTTGCCGATAGAACAAATCCAGTATGCAATGCTGGATACTCATTATCTTTCTGCATTGCGAGATGTGCTTGAAGTGGAATTGCGGGAAAAAGAACGCCTCGAATTTGCGCTTGAAGATTTCAAACGCGCATGTGATGATTTGAAACCAAGAGCGAATGGCGCTGACTCATGGGAAAGATTTTCGGGTAGGAAAGATTTATCTTTGCGTGAGTTGACGATTGTGGCGCAATTGTGTAAATGGCGTGATAAAGAAGCTGAACGGTTGAATCGTCCGCCGTATAAAGTGGTGATGGATGATGTCTTTATTGCTTTGGCAAAAAATCCACCTGAGAAGAAAGTGGATTTATCTGCTGTCGGATTAAGTGAAAAGCAGATTCGTTTGTGGGGTGATGTAATTTTAAGAGCAATCAAGCGTGGGGAGGAGAGTCCGTTGGTGGAGCGCAAACAGGCTGAACGTAAGAATGATGCGGTTCTTCGTCGTTTGGAGAAATTAAAAGCGTGGAGAAAAAATCTTGGTTTGGAATTGAAAGTTGAATCTGATATCGTTTTGCCAAAACCTTATTTGGCGATGCTATCTGAAACGCCACCGAAAAGTTTAGAGGAATTAAGTTTGTTGATGAAAGACAGCCCTGCCCGATTTGAAAAGTTTGGCACGCAAATTTTGAAAGCGTTAGGAGTAAAACATGCGAATTAATTTTCACGGCGCGGCACATACAGTGACTGGAAGCCAGCACTTGTTAGAAATTAATGGGCATAAATTGTTATTGGATTGTGGGTTGTATCAGGGTAAGCGTGCAGATAGTTATGAACGTAATTTGAATTTTCATTATGACCCGCGCGATGTGGATGCGGTGATTCTTTCGCACGCACATATTGACCATTCTGGAAATTTACCGAATTTAGTTAAACAAGGTTTTGAGGGAAATATTTTTGCAACCCGTGCTACTGCGGATTTAGCAAGTTTGATGGTTGCTGATTCGGCACACATTCAAGAAGCCGATGCAGAGTTTGTGAATAAAAAACGTGCGCAACGTGGTGAAGAACCGATTGAGCCTTTATATACCAAAGCCGATGCAGAAAATGTGATTGCTATGTTTAATGGCAAAAATATTGGCGAACCCTTTGAACCCACACCGGGTGTGATTGCTCGTTTTTTTGAGGCAGGTCATATTTTAGGTGCGGCAGGTATTTCATTAGAGATTGAGGAGAAAGGTAAAAAGATTAGTTTTATCTTTTCTGGTGATATTGGTAGAAATAACATTCCCTTGTTGCCGGACCCAATCTTTCCGCAAGCCGCAGATTATATGATTATGGAATCTACGTATGGAGATAAACTTCATAATGACCCTGAACTTGCGTTTGTTGAATTTCGTGCGGTTGTAAAACGCACAATTGCGCGTGGCGGAAAAGTAATTGTGCCAGCCTTTGCGGTGGGGCGCACACAAGAATTGGTTTATGATTTGAATCGCATGATGACCAATGGGGATGTTCCGCGTGTGCCTGTTTTTGTTGATAGTCCGCTTGCAGTTAATGCGACAGATGTATTTAGAAGACATCCCGAATGTTTTGATGAAGAGACTCGTAAATTTATAGAAGAGGCGCGTCATCCTGCATTAGATTTTAAGATGTTGACCTATATCAGGTCTGTGGACGAATCGAAAGCACTGAATGAACGCACTGACCCGATGGTGATTATCTCTGCTTCGGGTATGGCTGAAAATGGACGTATTTTGCATCATATTAAGAATAATGTTGAGAATCCTAAAAACACAATTTGTATTGTCTCATGGCAAGCGCCGGATACATTAGGACGAAAACTTGCAGACCGTGTGCCTGAAGTTCGCATTTATGGTGATTCGTACAGTGTCAAGGCTGAAATTTCAACCATTGGCGGTTTATCCGGTCATGCGGGTCAAGACTTACTCGTGAAGTATGCAATGGGTGTTAAGGATACAGTCAAACAAATCTTCTTAGTGCATGGCGAAGAAAAACAAGCCATGACGTTAAAAACTTTATTAAAAGAACAAAACTTGGCCCAAGTCCATTATCCTGATTTGCATGAGCATGTAGAACTATAATGTCATTGCGAGGACGCTCTTGCTCTTTGTCTGAAGCAATCTCCTTGAAATATTGAGGATTGCTTGCAACAAATGAGGCTCACAACGAGGAAAAAGAAGTTATAATCCCGCTCGCTTCACGTGACACGTGATACTTTATTACTAGGGGAGGTGCCAGAGTGGTT
>JAEURF010000075.1:0-237 GCA_016789205.1 Anaerolineales bacterium | reverse complement strand
GAGGGTTCGAATCCCTCCCTCCCCGCAGTTATAAATCTCCAAGGTCTTCAAGACCTCGGAGATTTTTCTTTAGTGGTAAGATTCATCCAATGAAAATTAACCTCGCGCTTGCACAAATCAATACCAAACTGGGAGATGTGGAGGCGAACTTATCCAAGCATCTCGATTACATCAAACAAGCAAAATCTGAAAAAGCTGATTTGCTGGTTTTCCCCGAACTTTCTTTAACTGGATATG
>JAEURF010000074.1 GCA_016789205.1 Anaerolineales bacterium | reverse complement strand
AGTCACCGAACACCATTCACAACAACAGCACTCCATAATTTTCTGGCGCGTGTCGTCAGAGATGGCTTTCGCAAAAAGGACGGGGTCAAATTTTGTTTTCATTTCTAAATTTATTATATAGATAAACGTCTATTTGTCAAGTAGAAAAAGAGTTCGGAAATCTCAAAGATTTCCGAACTCTACATGAGAACTTAATCTATTTGAGGGTCAGTAAAGTATGTCCCAAGTTGGTCTTTAACCAGAATCCATCCAATTGTATAACCGCTTTGTGGCGGGTCAAGGATGACTTGCACCCATACTTTTCCTTTTGTATCTCTAAAGATAGAACTCGGTATGTATTGCCACTTTTTATATTCTTCATAAGTAGCCCAGCCAATCACATCTCCACCGGGGTCACAACGAATCAGTAAACCATTTTTATATGAAATTTTCAAAGTCGCATAACCAGATGAATAATCAGGCTGTTGAGGAGTAGGGTAATTTATAGGGTTAGAAACAGGTGGAGGGTAGGAAATCGAGGCGGTTGTAGGTAGATAAACCACTTGCCCGGCATATATCCAATTTGCATTCCAGATTTGTGGGTTGACAGCCAAAATATCAGCCATGCTTACACCGGCTCTGGCGGCAATTGTTGCCAATGTATCGCCCCATTGCACAATATAAGTGGAGCCATATGTTGGGTAGTAAACAGGCGCGGAGGTGTATCCAGTTGGAATATATAGCACTTGCCCGGCATACACCCACCAGCCTAGCCCTGGGTTGGCGGCTCGAATTGCCTCAGCAGTCGTGTCACATGTTGCGGCAATACCACTCAACGTATCACCCCATTGCACCGTGACATAATTTGCACAGGCGTACCAAGCCCGCACGTTTTTTGTGAAAGCCAATGACGAAAGCAATACTAAGATGATTAATACGACTTGAAGTATTTTTTTTGTCCTCATGGCAACCTCTCCCAAATTAATGGAATGTATTTACCTTTATAGAATACTCAAAAAATAACTTTTGTCAATCATTAAATATTGACGAGTTTGATTTAATTGGATTAGTAATCCCACGGAGCCACACCACGCCGATTTCCGCCTCTTAACGACGTTTGAATTTGGTTTGCCAATTCAGGCAGTATCTCACTTGTCGCGGATAGTAAACCGAAACAACCTGCAATCATCATGTCACCGAAGGGGACAGCGAAGTATGGACGTAATTTTTGGAGTGCGGGAGCTTGCTCCTGCGCCACCAGCAAGCTGGTGGATTCCATAAACATTGACCTTCTCGGTCCTGTAACAACGACATCAAAATCATCTTTTCCAAATTCAAATTTTTTATCTGAATACATCAGTGCACCGTGACCCATATCATCAAATACATCTTCATGTTTGAGTGAACCGTCTGCTAATTTATAAATTAAAGATTCAAGCTTTGGCAAATTAATTTCGCCAGTGTGATGTTCAAAGACGCCTTCAATCCCTTTTTCACCCAGACGAAAGGCGAGGGTATGGAAGTTGCCAACATTACAAACAATCACTTCTTTGCGCGTAGGCAAACTATAGTTATTACTTAATTTAGCATCAAACATTGCACCCAACACCGCCGCTGGAGCAGTATCCATGACGATTAATGGGCATGGCAAATCATTGGCTGAATCCGCAACGGATTGTAAGCGCGTCATAATTTTCGGAATGTCATTGGATAAATAAGCAAAAGCGGATAATGAATTTTTGGCTTTGATTCTTTCATCTAAATAGTCAAATCTGAATTGTCTGTCTGAAACGCCAGCAGGCGCATTGCCATGGTCAAAGACTGCCACTGCAATTGCCGATAAATCTTTGAGCGAAACACCATAGTCAGAAAATGTTTTGGATATTAAATTGAAATCAAAATCTTTTAATTCAAGACGATGGACGGTGGACGGTAGACCGTTTACTTCGTCATCACTGATTATTTTTATACCAAGCGACTCAACCTTATCCAGTTCATCATTCAATGTTGTCGCGGCAGAGGAAGTCATATAAATGGGGAAACCTGCTTTGGCGAGTTCTTCAATTGCCCAAGCGGAGGGTCCGCCGCCCATTTGATGACCCGTAAATAAAAGTTGAGGTTTAGAACCAGTGATCCCCGACGTGTGAAGCGTTTGTTTGAGGTGACGATGAATCATCATGGTGGGTGATGGCAGAACGAGTTTGAATCCGTTTTCAATATCGAGATTCGAATCGTATAAAAAAATATCTTGTGTGCCTGTGCCGATGTCAACGGTTAAAATTTTCAAATTTCAATTCCTAACCAAATGCGAATGAAATAACCAATGATGAAAGATATGGTTGCTACACCTAAAGTGAGACCTGCCATTTCAAGAAAACGCGCGCGGAATGATTCGCCTTTGGCAATGGATATATAAAAATTAAAAACTGCAATGATGATAACTGCTGTGGTTAATGAAATTGCCAGGTCGAGATAATAATTTTCAAAAAGCAGATACGGAAGAATTAACAAAACAACTGTGCCGATATATGCCATGCCTGTGTATATTGCCGCGCGGACTGGATTCTTTTTGGTGACTTCAGAACGTGTGGAAAGATATTCGCTCGCCGCCATAGACATGGATGCGGCTATGCCTGTGATGAGACCTGATAATGCAATCAGTTGTGTATTTTGCAAAGCCAATGTAAGTCCTGCTAATGCGCCTGTGAGTTCAACCAATGCATCGCTCAACCCTAACACAATCGAACCTGCATATTCCAATCGTTCTTCATCCAACATGTTTAATAATTGTTGCTCGTGTTGCTCTTCTTCATGTTGATACGTTTTTGCTTCGGGGATGACCTCTGAAACGACATCGTAATTTTTTTGCGCGGCTTCTTCGCCACGTTCCATTAATTTGACTCCGAAGGTTACGCCAAAAACAATGCTTAATGTGTAATAAAACCAAATATTAAACCAATTTGGTTTTACATCTTGATTGGTATATTTTTTCCAGCCGTTGTAATGACGCAGTTCGTCTTCGGCAATTTCTTCTAAAAGTTTTGCGTTTTCAGCCGATGTAATTTTTTTTGCTAATCTTTTGTAAATGTGATATTCGGTGATTTCTGTCTCTTGAAAGAGAATTATTTTTTTACGAATGTCATCCGTAATATTTTGCATGATTATCTCCTTAACTTAATCATGATTGTAAGCGATTTTGATAAACAAAAAAGTGCGTTATAAACGCACCTTTTATAAATTTATTCCAAGTTTTGTAAAACAAAATACCAATATCTGCGTTTATCCAAATGCGGCATTCCATCTTTTGGAGAGTTCCCAGATAGACCTTGAAATTCATAAAAAAGTTTATGCAAAATTTTCGGTGCGTAGTGTTTAGCCAGTCGAATGCGTTGTTCACGGTCCATTTCTAAGGCTTTCAAAACATTTTCAGTAATATCTTCTTCTTTAATCACTTTCCAACCGATTTGTTTTAACTGCTTGTGCCATTCATCCAATTTTTCTTCATATCTTAAATCAGTATAGAGAAAATATCCGCCGGGCTTCAAGACGCGTTTGACATGCCCAAAAAATTTTTCGATGTTTGGATAATACAAAGACGCTTCGACATTGACCACAACATCAAATGTATTATCAGGGAATTTCAAATCCTCTGCATTGCCGTGCTGAAATTGCAAACCATCCACTTGATAAGCATTGCGACAAAACTCAATGGCACGTTGCGAAAAATCTACCCCAACATACGACTTCGGTTTGAAATACCGCATGATGAAGTTCGCGCCTCCGCCTCGCCCGGAGCTGACTTCTAGTGCCTCAACATTTTTCCACTCAACATGCTTGGCGACGTGATGATACAGTTGTAATGGATAACGATGGTATTCATCATCAGGGTGTAATTCTAAAGGCTCTGCTCCCTGATGGTGAGCCGTGTAGCCGAAATTCATAAAAACAGCACCCTTGTCTTTGACGAGCGTAGAGACGAATTCATATTGCAAACGAGTCAGCCAGCTTTTCAATTTTGGAAAGCGGTGAAATAAGATTTTATTGAGCATAGAGTCCTTCTGGCATGGGATGAAACTGCCCCGCATTATAACCTTAGGAAGGAAAATGGGTGATTACGGTTTTGAAAGAAAAACTTCCGAAGTCTTTAAGACTTCGGAAGTTTCTGTTTTACACCATCGCCTCATAATCCTCAGGCAACCAACAACACAAGACCAACTCTCTCGCCGCCTTGACCTCATCCATTCGACCAAATTTTGTAGTGCTTGGTGCGTTGTGAAGCAATTCGGGTTGATTCTTTGCTTCTTCAGCAATTTTGATTAAGGCATCTGCAAATTTATCTAACGTATCTTTGTTTTCGGTTTCAGTTGGCTCAATCATCAATGCTTCAGGAACAATAAGAGGGAAGTAGTTTGTCGGTGGATGGAAGCCATAATCCATGAGACGTTTGGAAATATCCAATGCACGAACATCACTGCCTTCAAATCTTCCTTCGGCGACAAATTCATGCATACAGATTCGGTCAAATGGAATTTTGTAGTGACTACGAACTTTGGCTTGCAAATAATTTGCATTCAAGACCGCATATTGAGAAATCGCTTTTAAGCCATCTGGTCCGTGCATGGCGATGTATGTATAAGCACGAACCATACCGCCACCAAAGTGACCATGAAATGCTTTCATGCGTCCGATGGAATTTTTCGGCGTAACGAAACCATAAAACGGAGCTTCGTCATCATTACCTTCTTCAAGGATTCCTACAAGTGGTGAAGGTAAAAAGTCTAATAATGTTTTGCTGACTCCGACAGGTCCACAACCAGGTCCGCCACCACCATGTGGGACGGAAAAAGTTTTGTGTAAGTTGAAGTGCATCACATCAAAACCTAAATCACCGGGGCGGACGATTCCAAGCAATGCATTTAAGTTGGCACCATCACCATACATCAAGCCGCCGCATTTATGTACCATTTCAATTACTTTTTCGATGTTTTCATCAAACATGCCCAATGTATTTGGATTGGTCAACATCATGCCGATGACAGTATCATCACAAGCCGCTTCAAGTGCTTTAAGGTCAACATTGCCTCTGCTATCTGATGGAATGGTGATTACACCCATACCCATCATGCCAACCGAGGCTGGATTTGTTCCATGTGCCGCATCTGGGATTAACATCTTTGTTCGTTTTGTATCACCACGAAGTTTGTGATATGCCGCCATCATTAACACGCCAGTATATTCACCATGTGCGCCAGCCGCAGGTTGTAATGTGACTCCAGCAAATCCGCTAATTTCTTTTAACCATTCTTGCAATTCAAACATCAATGCTAAATTGCCTTGTACGGTTTCAATCGGTTGTAATGGATGTGTAAATAAAAATCCAGGATAACGACAAGTATCTTCATTTATCTTTGGGTTGTATTTCATCGTACAAGAACCCAATGGATAAAATCCTTCATCTACACTGTAATTTAATTTGCTTAATTTAACGTAATGACGAACCACATCCACTTCGGCGATTTCGGGCAGAGGAAGTTCGGAGCGAAGCAAATGTTGAGGTAGAGAATCAGTTTGAGGCACGTCTGAAGCGGGCATCTTTACGCCACGTCTGCCGGGAGATGAAAGTTCAAAAATAGTCGGTTCAATAATCGTTGACATCTTATATCTCCTTTAACACTTCAACGAGCGCATCAATTTCTTCTTTACTATTCATTTCAGTGACGGCAACCAGCAAATGATTTTTTAATTCTGGATAATCATTGCCTAAATCGTAACCGCCGAGAATGCCATGATCTAACAAATATTGATTCACTTCGCTGGCAGGTTTTGGACATTCCAAAGTAAATTCATGGAAGAATGGTTCGCTTGAAAATAATTTGAAACCTTTGAGTTTGCTTAACTCATTCGCGGCATAATGCGCTTTTTGATAACAAAGATTTGCAACTTCTTTCAAACCTTCTTTGCCAAGCACTGACATATAAACAGAAGCGGCAAGTGCAAGCAAACCTTGATTGGTACAAATATTTGAAGTGGCGCGTTCGCGTTTGATATGTTGTTCGCGCGCAGTTAACGTCAACACATACGAACGTTGTCCGCGCACATCCATTGTTTCACCAACCAAACGTCCAGCCATTTTATGCACATAAGACTTTTTTGTTGTGAAAAATCCAAGATACGGTCCGCCATACCAAATTGGAATTCCAAATGGTTGCGCTTCACCAACAACAATATCCGCACCCATGTCGCCAGGCGTTTTCAACATCAACAATGCTGTCGGATTTGCAACCACACAAACCAACGCGCCTTTTGCATGAGCCTCGTCAATTATTTTTTTGTAATCAAAGATGCGACCAAGAAAATCTGGATATTGCACGATGACTATCATCGTGTTTTCATCAATATAGGAAGTTAACGATTCGGGACTAAGGGTGAGGTTGGTTTCTTCATCCCCAACAGTTTCTATGCCCATACCTTGTGTGTACGTATCAACTACATCGCGGTATTGCGGATGTAATGCAGGTGACATGACGATTCGTTTTCTTTTTCCGCGATATTGTGCATACGCTAAACTAACTGCTTCGGCTGTTGCAGTTGCGCCATCATAATGAGATGCGTTGGATACATCCATGCCTGTTAAGTTCGCCATCAATGATTGAAATTCAAACACGGCTTGCAATGTACCTTGTGAAATTTCTGGTTGATATGGAGTGTAGGCTGTATAAAATTCTCCACGCCTGAGCATGTGGTCAACTACTGACGGTACATAATGATTGTATGCACCTGCACCAAGAAATGAAACTAAATCTTGACGAACATTTTCATTACTAGACGCCATGTCACTTAAGTGAGCGGCGGCTTCCATTTCTGTTAAAGCAGGCGGAAGGTTTAATTTTGGAAAGCGATGTTTTTTTGGAACTGCATCGAATAAATCATCTAATGATTTGACTCCGACGGTTTCTAACATCGCCTCCGTTTCTGCGGGGGAAGTGGGGATAAAGGTCATATTTTCTCAATTCGTAGGGGCGAGGTAACCTCGCTCCTACAGTTAATTAATGTGCTCTCGAAGCACTATCTTTTTCATACGTGGCGGAATCCATTAAATCCCCGGCAGTGCCGCCTTCAAGTTGAATCATCCATGCTTCGCCGTATGGGTCAGAGTTAATCAATTCAGGTTTTTCAACCACACCTTTATTGACTTTGCTCACTTTGCCAGAAGCAGGTGCATAAATTTCAGCAGAGGCTTTGACGGATTCAACAGAAGCAATCGGCTTGCCAGCTGTGATGTCTTCGCCTTCATCTACTAAAATTTCCACAAAGACAATGTCAGATAATTGTCCTTGTGCAAAATCAGTAATACCAACCTTTCCGCTGGCGGGGTCAAACCATTCATCAGACTTAGCATATTTCAAATTGGATGGGGTGTTCATGTTTTAGTCTCCTTGTTTGAGTTTTGGAGTGCAGGAGCTTGCTCCTGCGCCAGTAAGCTGGCTGACTCCATCATTAAATTGAAAAGGACGCACGAATATCTTCGCGCGTCCTCTGTAATGGAACCTGAGAGATTGGTTTATTAGTTTGCTAGTTGTTTGGTTTTCTAGTTGGCTAGTTTTAACTAGCTCACTAGTAAACTATCTAACTAGATAACTAACAAATTTACACCGTCGGTATTCCTGCAATGACTGATACAAGAATTTTCCAGAGTGATGATTCG
>JAEURF010000073.1 GCA_016789205.1 Anaerolineales bacterium | reverse complement strand
CGTCCCCGCGATGTTTCTGCAATGGTGGCGGCGGTGAGAGATGATATATTAGTGATTGACGGTGGCATGGTAGATGTGCCGGGTCCTGTTAATTTTAATTTTAATTTCGGCTTTCCGGAAGGCAAAGCCTATGCCTGTATGGCAGAGACGATTGCCCTCGCACTGGAAGGTCGTTTTGAAGATTATACAGTTGGCAAAGAAATTACATTGGAACGTGTGCAAGAGATTACTGCAATTGCAGAGAAACATGGATTTCGTATGAGTGGATTTCGGTCGTTTGAAAAAGAAGTAACACAAGCACAAATTGAAGCCGTTCGCAAAAATGCAAAACGTAAGGGACGTGCTTTAGGAGGCATACATGGGTAACGCTCGCCTTTTAGTCGTAGAAGACGATGTTGACATCGCCAACATGCTCAAGATTTATTTCACGGGCTTGCAATTTGACGTGGATGTGGCGAATCGCGGAAGAGATGCTTTGGAAAAAACAAAGCAAGTCTTGCCGCATTTAATTGTGCTGGATATTATGTTGCCGGATATTGACGGTTATGAAGTCTGTCGCACATTACGCACCAGCACACGTACCAGCCACATCCCTGTGATTTTCTTGACGCAAAAAGATGAACGCAGTGATAAATTGCAAGGCTTGGAATTGGGCGCGGATGATTACATCACCAAGCCATTTGACATTGAAGAATTAAAACTGCGTGTGCAGGGAGCCATTCGCCGCGCTGAACGGGAAAGCCTGACTGACCCGCGTTCCGGTTTACCTGCGGGACGCTTAATCGAAGAACAATTGCGCAGGATTATTCGTGAAAAAAATTGGGCATTGTTAGATGTGCGCGTCAATAACTTTGAAGCCTTCAAAGATGTATATGGTTTTGTAGCAGGTGACGATGTACTTCGTTTTGCGGCGATGTTAATCGGCGAAGTGGTAGATGATGTCGGCACAGCCAGCGACTTTATCGGTCACGCGGGAGGCGATAACTTCATCATTATCACAACCAACGAAGCCGCACCGCTCATTCGGCAAAAGGTCAAACAACGTTTTGCTGAAGAAGTGCAAAGTCACTATAATTTTATAGACCGCCAACAAGGATTCATTCAAGCACCCAAAGCAGAAGGCGGCGTTGAAAAAGTGGGCTTTATGACGTTTTCTGCGGGCTTGGTTTCACCCGAGTTACATAGTTTTGCTGATATTCGTGAAATTACAGAACTCGCGGCTGAAGCTCGCAGACAGGATGCTGCGGCGGCTTCGACTGCCTAAGCAAGTGGTAGGCATTAGCCATGTTTTCCGGCTTCGGCGTTAGCCTGTTCATTGCTGGGCTGGTGATTGTTGCACTAGCTTGGTTAACTCTGCGTATGTTGCCTCGTACACAGGCAACAGGGCAGGCTAATTTAATTTCCCAAACCTTTCCAGAATCTACGCAATCAAACGATGCAGTTTTAATCCTCCAACCCGGCGGACGGGTTGAGTATTTAAGCAATCGTGCGAGAGCCTTTTTTGGTTTGCGCGAAAACGAACCCTATGATTTAGAACGCCTCGCCAGATATGTGCGCCCATCTGATGACTTTTTAGATGTATGCTCTTCGCCTAGTTCGAAGCGTGTTTCTATCAGCGGCAGGTTGGTAGAAATTTCATCATACGAAGTGCCCGGCACATACCCTATGATGTTGGTTTCATTGCGCGGTAAAGAAGGCATTGCTACCGTTGAGCAAAACACGGCTGACTCAAATGAAATTTTGCAACTAGCAACAGAATTTAGTCAAAGCATTGCCGCCAGTTTAGATTTGAATACAACTGTCGGTTCTATTTTAAATAACGTCAGCAAATTAGTCCCCTCTGATGTGCTTGAACTTAAATTATGGGATGCCGAACGTAAAATCTTAATGCCGCATCGCAATCGTTTACCAACCACCGGCAGATTGATGAACACCGGCTCATTAGCCAAATCTCAATTTGGAAGCCTCACTCAGCAAGTTGCGAATAACAAATCACCATTGATGCTTGAAAATGTTCAAGAATCTGAACTGGTTAATGGCGAATTAATTCCAGTTCAATCTTATTTAGGCATTCCGCTGATTGCAGGCGGTGAATTGGTCGGCACGCTTGAAGCTGGTCAACTAAGCACTGGCGCGTTTGGTCAACACGATATGGATTTGCTTGTATTAATTTCAGGTCAAGCCGCCGTTGCCATTCGCAATGCAAAATTATATGAAGACGAACAACGTCGCCGCTCCGAATTGATTGGGCTTGCAAATCTCAACCAATCACTTGGTTCCGTGCGCGACATGCAAGAAATGTTCACACGCCTTGTGCAAAGCATCTTGCCATTATTCCAAACCGAAATTGTCGGCTTCCTTTTATATGACGAGGACAAACGCACACTCGAAGGCAAAATTCCATTTCATGGTTTGCCTACACAAGTCGTCGAAATTTACCGCGTCAACATTTTGCCAGATAGCCCAGCTGAAAAACTCATCACCAGCCAACAACCCATCATCACTACCAATGCGATGACTGACGAATCATGGCGTGCGCTTGGGCTTGCAGATGTAGCCACTGCCGCCAGTTTACGCGACAATGCACTCATCCCGCTTCTTTCTTCGGGACACATGCTCGGCTACCTGCAAGTCGGTCATCACACCCGCGGCACTTCTTCTTTTAATCAAGAAGAAATTCGATTAATGAACATCGTTGCCAATCAAGCCGCCGCCATTATTGAAAATGTTTTACTCGTTCAACAAGCTCGTGCCCGCGCACAGCGTGCAGATGCACTGCGCCGTATCGCCAGCCTTTCTGCTTCTTCCGCCACATTAGAAGAGATTCTCAAATATTCTATGCAAGAAATTGCACAGCTCTTCCAAGCTGATATGGGCGCCATCTTCTTGTTAGATGAAACACGTGGCGTCCTAAGTTTGAGTCGTGAATCTACATACGGTGTTTCAGAAGAAATCGGTAATAACTTCCAACAAATTTTTGTGGATGACCCAAATTATCGCTACAGCGTTTCTGGAAGTAAACGTCCATTTCTCTCAGGTCGCCTCAGCACAGATAGAAGAGTCTTACCTGCATATCGTTCATTGACCAGCGTACTGAACATGGAATCTGCGATTGTGGCACCGCTTGTAGTCCGTGAGCGTAGTGTCGGCGAATTAATGTTAGGAAGCAGTAAATTAAATTATTTCAATCCTTATGATTTACAAATCGTCTCAACTGCCGCAGGGCAAATTGCGTCGGCGATTGAATCTGCTGAGTTGCTCACGCAGACCGACGATTCGTTGAGGCGGCGTGTTGACCAACTCTCTGCAATTGCACGAGTCAGCAAAGAATTAGGCGTCTCGCTTGATTTGAAACATCTGCTTCAAGTGATTTATACCGAAGCCGTGCGGCTTGCTCACGCAGATTCTGGCACTGTCATTTTGTTTGAATCAAATACAGATGTTGCCAATCCGCGTGTTCAGCTTTCAGTTGGACGCGAGCATCAACCAGGCTTAAGTTCGGCAGAACGCACAGCCATTAAAGATAACGCGCCTTTCATTGTTTCAGATTTTATTCAAGATGGAATTTATCCGCCACATGAAGGTGCGCGTTCCGGAATCATTTTGCCAATTTCACATCATTCGCAAGTGTTTGGTTTGATGAATGTGTATTCTAGCCGCTCTAAATTTTTTACAGCCGAGTCTGCTGAATTGATGCAAATGCTGGCAGTGCAAGCAGGGATTGCGCTTGCCAACGCGCAACGTTATCAAAATGAAAAACAACGCAGTGAATTGATGGGGCGCAGGTCTGAGACGTTGGTACGGCTGACCGATGTTAGTTACAGTTTAGGTCACGACCAACCATTAGACCAAGCCTTGCAAATTATTGCACGCGGTATTCGTGATGCAACACCCTTCCGTGTGGTCTTAGTGAGTATGGTAGAAACGGATACAAATCAATTACGGCGTGTGACCGGGGTTGGGCTTCCGCAAGAAACATTGAATGAATTGCTTGCACGCAAACAACCCCTTGCGAGCGTGCAACAACTCATGCGCCCTGAATTTAAGACCAGTCGTTCATACTTTATCCCTGCAGACCAAACGCCAGTCATGCCCCCTGATTTACATCATATTACTTTGGATGTAAATCAGGCACAAACAAAAGGGTCAAATTCTTGGAATTCAGAAGACTTCTTCATTATTCCATTAGAAAATGCAGATGGTGAAATCTTAGGCTTGATTAGTTTGGATGACCCTGCAAATGGCTTACGACCGGATATAGCCACGATTGAATCAATAGAAGTGTTTGCGTCACAAGCCGCGTTATTAATTAGCAACACGTTACGCCAAACTGACTTACGCGCACGCATGGAATCGCTTTCTTCGGCATTGAGTCGCCAACAAAAATTGCTCGATATTGCCAAAAATGATTTACCGATTTTATTGCGCAAAGACCTTGAACAAACCATCTCGTTACACAATTTAGACCGCCGCGCTCAACGTGTGCGCGCTGGTTTAGCAATTACCGAATCCGTTAGCCGCCAATTGGATGCCACATCTGCGCTCTCTGCATTGGGGCGCGAAACACTAACGCAACTTGGCATGTCGGTTGCATTGGTTGCAGAGAATACATTAGAAGGTCCGCGCTTAATGCACGTGCTGGGGAGTCTGCCGCGCTCGACGAATGTCGAAGCATTATTTGGTCAAAGAAACCCATTGCGGGCAGTTTTACAAAGCGGCTCCGCAGTTTTGATTTCAAACCTTGACGAAGATGATGAATGGCGTGATTCGACGTTACTCACTTCGCTTCGTGCTAAGGGTGTAATTTGTCTGCCCATTCTAGTTGAGAATAAGCCTGTAGCGGCGATGCTGGCAACCAGCCCTGAACCGATGCAGTCTTTTAATGATGAAGACCGCCAAGTTTACAATCAAATTTCACAACAAACTTCATTAATTCTACAAAACATTTCATTGCTCAATCAAACCCGCCGCAGATTAGACGAAGTGAATCTACTGCTCGATTTCAGCCGCCAGTTAGCAGGCATGGAAGCCGATGCGATTGTCAAATCTTTGTTAGATAGCGCACGACGTGTCATCCAAAATGCTCATGCTGGCGCAGTCTTGGTATGGAATCAGAAAAATGAACTGCTTACGCCACGTGCTGTTTCAGGCTATGCCGATAATGAAAGCATGTTGAGAATTAATTATCGGCTTGGCGAAGCCTTGCCCGGTAATGCGTTTATGCAAAAACGCGCGCGCCGTGTAGATGAAATCAATTTCGCGCGTGATTACAACCTAGCCGCAGAAAATCTTTCTTTCTATCGTCAAGCTACCGGCGGACGTTTGCCCGTTTCATCTTTGCTCGTACCAATTGTTTCTAATGAACAAAATCTCGGCTTGTTGGTTTTAGATAACTTCAATACCACCGGCGCATTCCGCAATGAAGATGAAGCCTTGTTGGTATCACTTGCTCAACAAGTGGCGCTTTCAATGGATAACTTACGCCTTGTGCGTGATGCGCAAGAACGCGCGGGTCAATTACAAGCCTTAAACGATGCTTCTGCCGCACTGACCTCTAGTTTGAGCAGTGACCAGTTAATTAATTCACTTCTCGACCAAATGCGACCCATTCTTCCATACGATACAGCCACGCTTTGGCTTCGTGAAAAAGAACGTCTCACAGTTGCTTCCACACGCGGCTTTTCAGATGTTGAACAAAGACTCGGCTTATCTATTGCAGTTGCAGATAGTGCGTTGTTCAAAGAAATGGCGCAAACCGGTCAACCGATTCTCGTCAAAGATGTGCGTGAAGACCCGCGCTTCCCGCCAGTAGAAGCGCCACGTCTTTCATGGTTAGGCATTCCGTTGGTTTCAAAAGGCGAAATGGTGGGTGTGCTTGCAGTAGAAAAATGGCAAGCAAATTATTTCACACACGAACAAGTGCAAGTCGGGCTTACCTTTGCCAGTCAATCTGCGGTTTCGTTAGATAACTCGCGTTTGTATGAAGACAGCGTTAGCCGCGCTACAGAATTAGACCAACGTTCACAACGCCTAACAACATTGAATCGTTTTACATCCGCTTTGACTCGTTCATTGGATACAGACCAAATTTTGAATTTGACTGCCGAAGAATTGCTCAAAGGATTAAATGCACATCGCGTCTCTGTCGTGACGTTCGAACGGGGGCAAGCACTTTGGAAAATTTCCACACCTCGAATTCGCGCCAAACTGCCGCGCGTATTGCCAGATGCGCCTATCTTCAGCCGCTTGCGTGAGTCACTCGGCATGTTCAATACAGAAGATGTGCGCAACGAGCCAGACCTTGCTTCACTCTTAGATATGTTTGGCGAAAATGCAACCGCTTTATTAATTCTGCCACTTGCTACTGGACAAGGAATACTAACTGCTTTGCTCTTCGTCCAAATGGCGGGTGAGTCTCGTTTTGGCGTGAACGAATTAGAAATTGCACGCACTATTACCAATCAAGCCACCATTGCACTTGAAAATGCACGTTTATATCAATCTTCTGTCCGTACAGCCGAACGCTTTGCTGTCTTGAATGAAACCAGTTCATTGGTCAGCGCCAGTTTGGATGCAGAAGAAATCTATCATTCTGTGCATAAAGCCGCCGAACGCCTAATGCCTTTGGATACTTTTGTTATCACTTTGCATGATGAAGCGACTAATGAGATTGACCCAGTCTATTTATATGAGCGCGGAAAACGCTATCCCGGTCAACGTGTGCCGTTTGGCAAAGGCATGAGCAGTGAAATCATCCAAACTGGTGAGCCTCAATTAATTTCAAATGTAGCACCTGATGTTTCTTCTGATTCACATCATTTTGGTGATGAAGCCAAAGAAGTGCAATCTATTGTGGCTGTGCCAATGAGTTTAGGTGGCAAAACTTTAGGTATGCTTTCTGCGCAAAGTTATTTACCAGATATGTACACCGAAGAAGATATGCAAATTCTCGGCACGTTAGCGAATCAAGCCATTGTTGCGATTCAAAATGGACGTCTGTTTGCCCAAACGCAACAACTTGCTTCTGAACAAGAAGCGCGCGTGGAAGAACGGACCTCACAATTAAATCAAGAAAAACAAAATACAGATACGCTCCTGCGCATTCTCACAGAAGTTTCTTCTAGCTTAGATTTAGACCGTACATTGAATCGTACATTGTCATTGCTAAACGACACATTGGGCGCAGAACAAGGTACGATTTTGCTCGTCAACCCGGAAGATAATCTTTTGCATTACCGTGCAGGCTATGGATATTTATCAGACCGCTCTAGCCCCAGTGCGCGCGCATTTACATTGAAGATTGGTGAAGGGCTTGCAGGTTGGGTGGTAAAGAATCGGGAGGCGGTCTTGGTCGGGGATTTGTATCAGGACTCCCGTTGGGTGCGAAGCGATGCATCTGGTCAAGACCACCGCAGTGCAATCGTCGTCCCGATGTTGGTTGGTGAAGATGCAATTGGTGTGTTAATGGTTTTTCATCGTGATGTTAATTTCTTCAGCACCGAGATGTTGAATTTGGTCAAAGCGATTGCCACACAAGTTTCTGTGGCGATTAACAACGCGAATTTATACGAATTGATTCGTGACCAAGCCGAGAGACTTGGTTCGATGCTTCGCAAAGAACAAGTGGAAGCCAGCCGTTCACAAGCGATTTTGGAAGCGGTTGCAGATGGGGTACTTGTAACCGGTGCAGATAACCGCATTACATTTGTGAACACATCTTCTGTGAGAATTTTAGGTGTAGATGAATCACGCTTGCTCGGCAGTTCATTA
>JAEURF010000072.1 GCA_016789205.1 Anaerolineales bacterium | reverse complement strand
AGAAGAATGTCTTTTGTGCCCAAGCGAGTTCCAGGTGGAATGTCAGAAATGATTTCTTCAGAAACAAGATGACTCGCCGCCTGCGGACTGATTGGCATAAAACCTCGGTTCGCAGCTATAACGGTAAAGTTGAGTGCCGCACCTACGAATAGGATTTTCATCCCAAGCAGGGTTCGGTTGAGCCATGCGAATCCGAGAAGCCCAAGTAATGAAGCAATCAGGATTCTGCTCGCCCATTCATCTGAAATTTGTGTGCGAGTATTTGGAAAGTAAATGGCAATGAACTGCGGTAAAAAAGAGACAAATACTAGCCAAATGTGTTTGAGAGCAGGCGGTTGGTAGGTTTGACCCAGCCAACACGCCCGCCCCAAGCCGAAGGCAAATCCAGAGGCGACTGCGAACAACAGAATCACTTATCGACCGGTAATATTCATATCTTCTGGAGCGCCTAAGCCAAGAACTAACATTGCAAGGGTGAGCAAAACGAATAAGGTTTGAATGTGTTCGCGTTTGATTTTGGAGGCGGATAAAGCGAGGAGGTTGAGTTTGTTTTTCATGGTATGTTCCTTTTCTTATGGTTGATTGCGCCAAAGATACTCCCCGCTAGGCTTCAAAATAGGCTTCAAAAAACAAAAAAAACAGCCTCAATGGAGGCTGTTTAGGTCAAAAATCCCACAGGTTTTTTGTAAAACTTGGGAATGCCGAATATCAAAATGATAAAAAGGATTAATTCTTTTTTTGCCACGAATTTCACAGATTGACGCGGATTTTTAGCCAATTTGTGAAATTCGCATATTTCGTGGCAAAGATTTTCATGCCAACATTTCGGGTTTAGGTACTCTCTAAAACTTAATTGGCAGAACCAAATCTGCAGGGCAGAATAATTAAACCATCTATTTTGTTAGTTTTCGATATAACTCCTCGGTTTCTTGAGAAAGTTCAAGCCCTAAGCCTGTTTTCAAGGCTTCTTTACAAGTCTGATAGATACGGGTAATTGCGGGACGGTTTTTCAGACGATGATAGGCTTGCATAGCAATTTGGCAGGCGGTTTCATTACTAGGTTCAACTTCAACTATTTTTTCACAAGTCTGAATGGCATGTTCAAGTTGACCATCATTTTGATATAAATTTGCTAATTCGATTAATGAATTTAAGTACATCTGCTCTAAACGGATACGTTCAGGCATCACCCATTCAGCATAGACATCATTTAAGTAGGGTCCTTGTACAAGGTTTACTGCTTTTTGATAAAAATCAATTTTTTGTTTTGTCCCTTGTGATTTTTTCGCATTGGCTACAAATTTTTCAAATGCTTCCACATCATATTCATAATCCAAATTGTGGTTGAAACGATATAAATCATTCTCATATAAAATCACATTTGGACCTGCGGCTTTTCGCAAACGATACATATCATTCTTGAAACGTAAGTTCAACTTGGCAAATTCATAAGCATCACGCCAAAGCGTTTCGCCGATTTGCTCTTTGGTCATCGGCTTTTGTACACTTAAGAAGTAAAAAAATAAATCACGAACAGCTTGCGTTTGCCAATCCGATTTTGTTAAGGGTTTTCCATCTACATACACCATCGCATTGCCAAATGCTTGAATATTAAATTTTGGCGCAGAAGATGGGATCACATGCATTTGTCGTTTTACTTGGCGGCGAATCGGCGGTATTTCTTTGGCAAATTTTTCTGCTCCAGCAATCAACTCGCGCACAATTCTGTTAGAGGTTGGCGCACTCTGCAAACCATCTAACCATTGACGTGCTTGATACGCCGCAACAATAGCGGTGTGAAATAACTTCCCGCGAACAGTGGTTAATGCGTTTAACAATTCAACAGATTCTTTTGATTTTTTATTTTGATGCAATGCCGCGGCAAGCCAGACACGCGCGACATCCGCCTCGACACTACGACCATCGGCTGAGAATTGCTTTTCGGCATGTTCTAACCCTTCAACTGCTTTATTAAGGTTTTTTTCAAGCAAAGCGAGTCGCCCGCAAATTAAACTTAAAAAACTGGTTTCGTAATTTGAACCGCCCGTAAGGATTGAGTCTTTAATTGTTTCTATCCATTCATAAGCAGTGGTTTTATCATGTTGCAAAAACGCCGTATGGGCTTGTGACAATACCAAAGCATGATTTAAGAAATGGTCATCCATTAATTTGATAGATTCATTAGCATGTTGATAATTTTGATGAGCCATCTCAAAGTCTTCTAATTCGGCGTATAAATCGCCAAGTCCGATCGAAATTAAGGCATCCATTCGACTATTTTTGCTTTGTTGAGCACACAGCAATCCTTTTTCGAAAGCAAAAACAGAATCTTCATATTGCCCTAAAAACTGGTAAAAGACGCCGAGGTTATTTAATAAATTGGCTTGTTGATAAACATCGCCGACTTTTTCCCAAATTTCTAAGGCTTTAGTATAGGCTTGTTTGGCTTGTTCAAATTCCCCGATAGCCCGATTTGCTAAGCCAACATCCATTAACAAAATAGGGATTCTTTCATTTTCTTCTAAATGTTCATAAAGATTAAGAGATTTCTCCAAGTAGGGTATGGATTGGCGAGCTTTACCCAAGCGAAAAAGAGTAAAACCTTTGCTCTTCAATGCCTCCGCATACAAAGAGTGAAGTTCGTAGTTATCTTCTGTTAATTGGATAAATTCATCAATATCGGATAAAGATTTTTCGTAATCACCTAGCAAGCGATACGTATTTGCACGGCGAGACAATGTCAACGCTAATTCGGTTATATCATTTTCTTGTCTTAGTAATTGTTCAGCCTGATTCAATAAATTGAGGCTTTCTTGCAAATCGCCTTTAAGATAAGCTATTGCGCCACGAATAGAAAGCAAGCGCGGTCTTTCCTTTAACATCGAAACTGGCAATTCATTCAGCCATGAATCTAAAATCATGTTGGCGCGTTGGAGCATGAATGAACCTGCTCGTTCAGTCATTTCGGCAAGGGCAGTGGTGTTATTTAATTGTCTGCAAATGTGATGGGCTTTTTCCCATTCGTCGCGGGCTTCGTAAGCAAGTTGAAGGTTAGAAAGAAGCGGTTTTACTTCGTCTGATTTTTCTATTTTAAATTGCTCACGAATAAAATCTCGAAAGAGGTGGTGATATCGAATCCAATTTCCATTTTCGCCGACGGGCAAAGCAAAAGCGTTATTGCTGGCAGTATTTTTGATGAAGGTTTGCCAATCTTGTTTTTGTGAATATAAAGGCTGTAATACCAACTCGCAAAGGTTGGCATCAAATTCTTCAAACAAGGATGTTCGTAAAATAAATTCTCTTATTTCAGGAGATTGTTTATCAAGCACTTGTTGTTTGAAATAATTAAATAAATTGGATTGGTCGCCGGAACTGCGTAGTTTGATATTTGAAAACTGTAAACCTGTAATCCAGCCTTCAGTGTCTGCGGCGAGACGTTCTGCTTCTTCATTAGAGATATGCCTATTTTCGTTTTGAGCAATTAATCTTTGAATTTCGTCTGCTTGAAAAGCGAGTTCATCAAAATCTATACCGCTGGCGTCGCCATGTGCAATCAAGCGAGGTAATTCGGGGAGGTCAGCCAACCTTCGAGATGAAATGACGAGATGGCAATTCTCCGGCATCCATTGAATAAAGCGGTTGATAAAATTTCTTATAGATTGAACTTCTTCAACCAAATGAAAGTCATCCAATATGATGACCAGAAGCCCAGAGGTATGTTCGAGAAGTCCATTAATCAAAGTCACCAAGAGGCGTTCCATATCTTGGTCAAATGATTTCATGCTTTCTAAGACTTCGTTAGATTTTTTTCCAAATTCAGGAAATTGTTGATTAATAGAAGCAATAAAATATGCGGCGAAGCGTTGCGGCTCGCGGTCTAATTCATCTAATGCGAGCCAGCAATTTTTCCAATCATTGCCTTCCTCATTCATTAAATCAATTAGTAGAGATGTTTTTCCATACCCCGCTGGTGCAGAAATAAGCGTTAACTTTCGATCTAAGGCTTGATACATAAATTCAAGCAGACGTGTACGCGTCAGCAATTGCGGACGACGGCTGGGAGGAATAATTTTTGTCTTGCTAATAGGGATGGAAGGCATCGTTTTATTTTTTATTTTGTTTACAAACTGCTAAAACCGATAAATATTTTTAATTGTATCCGAATTGAATTTTTTAAGCCTATCGTTAAGTAGATTCTTGAACATGCGTGCTATAATTCTTTAGTTGACTAGTTAAATAGTTTGATAGTTACTTAGTTTTGAAATCACACTAGCCAACTACCTAACTACTATGAGTTTCGCCCACTTACACGTCCACACTGAATATTCTTTATTAGATGGCTTCTCGAATATCAAGAAGTTAGTCAAACGCGTGAAAGAAATGGACATGCCCGCAGTTGCTATCACCGACCATGGCACGATGTTTGGCGTAATGGATTTTTACAAAGCCGCAAAAGAGTCTGGGGTTAAACCAATTATTGGTGTGGAAGCTTACATGGCGGCGCGTGGCATGAAAGATAAAGATTCAAAACTTGACCGCCATTCATCGCATTTGTTGTTGCTGGCGGAAAATGAAAAAGGCTATCAAAATTTATTGAAGATTGCATCCGCTTCACAATTGGATGGCTTCTATTATTATCCACGCATTGACCATGATTTTCTCGCCGCACATTCTGAGGGATTAATTTGTACCAGTGGATGTATGTCTGCTGAAATTCCGAAAGCATTGCTATATGAAAATCCAGATGAAGCAGTGCGTAGATGGAATTGGTATTACGATTTATTTGGTCCAGATAGATTCTTTATTGAACTGCAAAGCCATAATATTCCAGAAATTACAGAATTAAATAGAAAGTTATTAGAACTTGGTGCAAAATATAACGCCAGATATATTGCAACCAATGATGTGCATTACATCAATCAAGAAGATGCGCGTTTGCAAGATATTTTGTTAGCGATGCAAACTCAAACAGTATTAAGTGATACCGAACGTATGCGTATGACCGATGATTCATATTTCTTGCGTCCGCCTGCTGAAATGCAAAGGCTTTTCGCTGAAATTCCCGAGTCAATGTCAAATACATTGTTGATTGCAGAACGATGCAATGTGAATCTTGATTTCAAGGGGTATCACTTACCAGAATTTCCTGTACCGTCTGGTCACACTGCTGAAACATATTTGCGAGAACTTTGCGAAGCTGGGGCGAAGAAAAGGTATCAGGGTGACGCAAACAGCTCGAAGGTAAGAGAGAGGCTTGATTATGAACTTCGAGTCGTACACGAAATGGGATTCGATGCCTACTTCTTAATCGTATGGGATTTATGTCGCTTCGCGCGTGACCATGGAATTTGGTACAACGCGCGCGGCTCCGCCGCTGGTTCTATCATCGCCTACACATTGGAAATCACAATGGTTGACCCATTGGAGCATAATTTAATTTTTGAGAGATTTTTGAATCCAGGTCGTATCTCAATGCCTGATATTGATTTGGATTTTCGGGATGACCGCCGTTCTGAAATGTTGGAATATTGTGCCAACAAATATGGCGCGGATAAAGTTGCACAAATTATTACGTTTGGAACGATGGGGGCTAAAGCCGCAATCCGTGATGTAGCGCGTGTGATGGAAATTCCGTTGCCGGAAGTTGACCGTGTTGCCAAACTTGTACCTTTTGCGGCGAACAAAGGTTCTGGCATGGAAGAAGCGATGGCAGTGCGTGAGTTCAAAGAAATTTATGATAACAATCCGCAAATGCGTGAAGTGATTGATGTTGCTATAAAAATGGAAGGCACTGTTCGCAATGCAGGCACACATGCCGCAGGGGTTGTGATTTCAGATAAACCGATTACAGAATATTTGCCGCTTCATCGCCCAACTTCTAATTCAGAAGAAACGCCGATTAAATCTGTAACGCAATTTGAAATGGGCGTGCTTGAATCGTTGGGGATGTTGAAAGTAGATTTTCTTGGACTCATTACATTAACGGTCATGGCGCGGGCATGTGATTTGATTTATAAACGTCATGGCATTAAATATGATTTAACCAATATTCCAGTTGATGACCCAAAGTCATTTGAGTTAATGGGCGCAGGTCAAACCGCCGGTGTGTTTCAAGTAGAAGGTGGCGGTATGACTCGTTACCTTGTACAAATGAAACCAAAGAATTTGGATAACATCATTGCTATGGTGGCATTGTATCGTCCAGGTCCGATGGCGTTTATTCCGGATTACATTTCCCGGATGCATGGCACACAAGCCGTGAAATACCGCCATCCATCTATGGAAAAGATTTTTAGCGACACGTATGGCATTCCGATTTATCAAGAACAATTGATGCAAGCCGCAGTAGATTTAGCAGGTTATACCCCTTCTGAATCAGATGAATTGCGAAAAGCAATTTCCAAAAAGAAAAAAGAAGATATTGATAAACATCGCAGTAAGTTTGTTAAGGGTGCTGTTGCGAAAGGCATGGATGAATCGACTGCCAACGATATTTATTCGGATTGGGAAGAATTTGCAAGATACGGCTTCAACAAATCTCACGCGGCTGATTATGGTGTCATCGCCGTACAAACCGCATTCTTAAAATCAAAATATCCAGCTGAATATATGACCGCACTGATGTCTGCGTCAGCAAGCCAAACAGAAAAAGTTGCTTACTACGTTGCAGATGCAAGAATCATGGGCGTGCCAGTTTTACAACCTGACATCAACGCCTCCAGTTGGGATTTTGATATTGAAGATATTGACGGCAAGCCCAACATCCGTTTTGGCATGGGTGCGATTAAGAATGTCGGTCAAAATGCAGTGCAACCGATTATTGATGAACGTATCAAAAACGGAAAATTTACCGACCTTAACGATTTCGCCCGCCGTGTAGATTTACGTTCTGTGGGTAAACGCGCGCTTGAATGTTTAGTTAAAGTCGGTGCTATGGATTCATTTGGCAATCGTGCATCACTACTTGCTTCATTAGATAGAATCGTTGCTATCTCCAGCGCACATTTCCGCGCCGCAGATGCAGGTCAATTAAGTATGTTTGGCGGAGATAGCGGCGTAGTCGAATCGATTCATTTGCCTGAAGTTAAAGATGTTGATAAACGTGAAATGTTAAATTGGGAACGTGAACTAATCGGGCTTTACATTTCAGACCATCCGCTCAACGAATATCAAGCCACACTCACACAAATCGTCAGTTATTTTTCGGGTCAACTTTCTGAATCGAGTCACGAAGAAAAAGTTCGTGTGGCGGGTCTCATCACAAACATTCGCCCATACACCACAAAAAGTGGCAAGCCTATGGGCTTCGTCACCATTGAAGATATTCAAGGCGTTATCGAAACTGTTTTGTTTCCAAAAACTTGGACGCAATATCAAAATCAAATCAGCAATGGTCAAATTGTGATTATCGAAGGAAAAGTTGATCAAAGCAACACACCGCCAAAAATTTTAGTAGATACGATTAAGACTGAAATCAAAGTGATACAAGCGGCTGATGATTCATTCGCCAAACCTGATTCAACGCCGAAACCTTTACTTGCGCGAAGTGAATCTGAATCTCCACGCCGCCCCGCCTCAAAACCTGAGGTGAAACCTGCTTCTCCATCTCAACAGATTCAAACGCCCAAACCTATTTTGCAAAAACCGCAAATGCAAGTTGCTGAACCCCACGAAGATTATTCAATTGATGATATGCCACCTCCTCCAGATAACTTCCCAGAGGATTGGGAGAATCAATGGCAACCATCTTTTTCAGATGTCGCAATTGCATCTCAAAAAGAACCGAAGTTTAAAAAAGATGAAGAAGTGAC
>JAEURF010000071.1 GCA_016789205.1 Anaerolineales bacterium | reverse complement strand
TGTTAAAACTAGGTAACTTTCCGCTTACAGCGGCTGTTACAACCCCTGAACAACAAGACCCCAATGCTCAACCTGCCGCACCTGTAGCGCCAGATATCGTCACATTGGTGGTTACACCTCAAGACTCGATTACATTGTCTTACTTAATTTACTCGAATGCCAAATTGATGCTTACTCTGCGTAACCCCAGCGACCAAGGACGTGTAGCAAGCGAAGCCTCTACATTGCAATTTTTACTGAGCCAATACAATATTCCGGTACCGGCAAAACTGCCATATGCAATGCAACCTTCTCTACCTGCTTTAATTTCACCTGCTTTGCCAAATGATGTGCCTGTTGCCGCGCCAGAACAATAAAAATAATTGATGGAATTAAGTTAATATGGCTTTAGATAAAATTCGGGTGCTAATTGTTGATGACATTGCCGAGACGCGTGAAAACGTCCGCAAGTTGTTACAGTTTGAGTCGGATGTAGATGTCGTTGGTACGGCTCGAACCGGACGGGAAGGCATCCAACTTGCTGGCGAACTTGACCCTGATGTCATTCTGATGGATATCAACATGCCCGATATTGACGGCATTACAGCCACAGAAGAAATTCGTCAGAAATCACCGCATATTCAAGTCGTTATCTTGTCTGTGCAAGGTGACTCGAATTACATGCGTCGCGCGATGTTAGCTGGCGCGCGAGATTTTCTCACTAAACCCCCAATGGGTGATGAGTTAATCTCAGCTATAAAACGTGCCGGCGATATGGCACATAGTGAACGTGCCAAAGGTGCTAAACAACAAATGATCATTTCTGGACCTGGGGGAATGGGTTCTATGGCTACGTTTGCACCGGCAACCAAAGGGAAAATAGTTGTAGTGTACAGCCCTAAAGGTGGCACTGGTTGTACGACTGTAGCTGTTAATTTGGCGATTGCTTTAAATAATGAAGATACTCGCGCAGTTTTAGTAGATGGTAATTTGCAATTTGGTGATGTGGCGATATTTGTCAATGAACAAGGTAAAAACACAGTTTTAGATGTTGCGCCGCGGGTTGATGACCTTGATTCAGAAATCATTGAAGAGATTCTGGTGAAGCATGAGGCTTCTGGTATTCGCATTTTAGCCGCGCCACTAAAGCCAGAACAAGCAGAGCGTGTATCTGCTGACCAATTTACGAAAGTATTACAGTTTCTCCAAAACATGTATTCTTATGTTGTGGTGGATACATCTACTATTTTGACGGATGTGGTTCTTGGTACGATTGATATTAGTGATGTGCTTGTGTTAATTACTACACAAGAAATCCCGGCGATTAAAAATGCTCGTGCACTTTTAGATTTGTTACAAACTATGGGCGTGAGTAAAGAACGAATTGTGTTTGCGATGAATCGCTATGACAAAAGAATTTCAATTTCGCCGGAACGTGTCAGTGAAAACCTCAAACATGAGATTGCCGCCACGATTCCTTTCGACGAGAAAGTTGCGATTACCGCGGTGAATCGCGGTGTCCCTTTTATGTTAGATAATAAATCCCAGCCGATTGGAAGAGGAATTCTTTCGTTGGCTGAAGCAGTTCGAGCACGAATCACTATGTTAGATGCAGAAGATAGTGCGTCAGTTGTTAAACGTTAAGGAGTTTTATTATGTCGTTGCTTCGACGTATTGAACAAGGTCAAAATAATACACAAGGCGGAGCGAATCCGCCTCCGGAACAAGGGGCAAGCGGAGGTGGGCAATCAGGCTCAGGCGGCGGTGGAGGCGATTCATCCCGCCTTTCATCATTACAAGCCAGAAGAGTCAGCGCGCCGATAACCTCACCTCAAGCTGGGTCATATTTTGATTTGAAGACCCGCGTCCAGAATAAATTATTAGCTGAAATTGACCCCTCAATGGATGTGACGCGGACTGAAGAAGTTCGTCGCACGATTCAAGGGCTGTTTGAGCAAATCCTTGCTGAAGAAAATATTGTCCTTTCACGCCCTGAACGTGCGCGTTTGTTTGAACAGATTGCGGCTGAAATTTTGGGCTTTGGTCCTTTGCAATCTTTATTAGAAGATGACACGATTACAGAAATTATGGTGAACGGACCGAAGAATATTTATATTGAGCGTAAAGGTAAGATTCATCGTGTGCCAATTACATTTGAAAGCAATGAGCATGTGATGAGAATTATTGACCGTATCGTTGCGCCGCTTGGACGTCGTATTGATGAATCTAGCCCGTATGTAGATGCGCGTTTGCCGGATGGTTCTCGCGTGAATGCAGTCATTCCGCCCATTTCTCTGGTCGGACCTGTTTTGACCATTCGTAAGTTTTCTAAAAACCCGATTACAGTTGACCAAATGATTCAGTTCGGTTCGCTCTCGGCTGAGTCTGTTCAATTTTTGAAAGCCTGCGTGGAAGCAAGATTAAATATTATTATTTCCGGTGGTACAGGTTCTGGTAAGACGACTTTGTTAAATGTGCTATCTAGTTTTATTCCTTCGGATGAGCGCATTTTGACGATTGAAAATGCGGCTGAATTGCAATTACGTCAGGAACATGTGGTGACCTTGGAATCACGTCCGCCGAATATTGAGGGACGTGGTGAAATTACAATCCGTGATTTGGTGATTAATGCCTTGCGTATGCGCCCTGAAAGAATTATTGTGGGTGAGTGTCGTGGTGGCGAAACGCTTGATATGTTGCAGGCTATGAACACAGGTCACGATGGCTCGATGACGACCGCACATGCTAACAGTCCGCGTGATGCGCTTGCTCGTGTTGAAACTATGTGTTTGATGGCTGGGATGGATTTGCCCATCCGTGCTATTCGTGAACAAATGGCAAGCGCGGTGGATGTGATTGTGCAACAAGAACGTATGCGCGATGGTACTCGTAAAGTGACGACGATCGCAGAAGTCAGCGGTATGGAAGGTGAAGTGATTACCATGACCGATATTTTTGTCTTTGAGCAATCAGGCACAGAAAACGGACGCATCATTGGTCGCTTACGCCCATCCGGATTACGACCAAAATTTATGGATAAGATAGAAGCCGCAGGAATTCAACTGCCGCCTTCTATCTTCGGTATTGGTGAACGGCGCCGTTATTAAAGTGAAAATTCGCTTTAGCGGTTTATTTGGAAGGAACTCATGACTTGGATAATTATCATTGGCGGCATCATATTAATGGTTTTGTTAATCATTGGTGTTGTCATTTCTTCAAACAGTGAGCGGGCATTAGTTGAAGAACGCTTAAGTCAATATATTGATGATGGCAGTAATAAAGATGATGTAGACCGTGAAGCGCAAAAATATGTTCTGACCAATTGGGTATCAAAACGGGTAGAAAAAACAAATTTTGGCGATGGGATTGCCAAACAACTTGCTCGCGCAGATTTGAAAATTAAAGTTGCTGAATATCTCGTAATCATTTTAGCGAGTATATTTATTTTTGCTTTATTTGCATGGTTTTTAGGAAATCGCCATCCAGTTTCAGCTTTAATTGGTGGAGTAATTGGCGCGATTGCGCCACGCTTTTATGTTTCACGCCAACAGACTCAGCGCTTAAGAAAGTTTAACGACCAATTGCCAGACATGTTGAATCTCATGGTCAATGGTTTGCGAGCAGGTTATTCTACAATGCAAGCGATGGAAGCAGTCAGTAAGGAACTTCCATCTCCGATTAATGATGAATTCAAACGTGTGGTTCAAGAAATGCAAATTGGTATTTCTATGGAAGTAGCGCTTGAGAATTTGTTGCGGCGTATTCCTAGTGATGACTTGGACTTTGTCGTAACCGCTATCAATGTTCAACGCGAAGTCGGTGGCAATCTTTCAGAAATTTTGGATAGTATTTCATTTACTATTCGTGAACGTATTCGTATTAAAGGTGAAGTGCGTGTTTTAACTGCTCAGGTGCGGACTTCTGGAACGGTTCTTTCTTTAATTCCATTTGGTCTTACACTTATTCTTTGGTTTCTCAACCCGGAATATTTGTTATCTGTCACTGCGGGTGGACCTGCATGTACGGCTGGTATTATTTGCGTTGTCATTGGTTTGGTCGGTTCTAGTTACTTTATTATGATGCGCATTGCGGATATCGAGGTCTAGTATGAATATTTTGATTGGTGTTATTGTCGGCATAATCATTTTAGGTGGGGCGGCTGTATTAATTGTTGTCGGTGCAAGGTTTGCACGGCAAGCGCAAGGAGAAGAAGGCGACCCAGTGCTTGCACGCCTGGCAGAAGCGACGCAACGTGGCGAAAACGTTTCTCTTGAAGATATTGAGTTGCAACAACCTTTTATGGAACGGGTTGTCCTTCCAATTGTCCGCAGAATTGGTGATATTTCTACACGCTTTACCCCTGAAAAATTATTACAAGAAACTACTCGAAAATTAGAACTTGCTGGAAACCCCGGGCGTATTGATGCCTCAACTTTCTTAGCAACCCGTTTTGTAGGCGCCGCCTTATTTGGTGGGCTTTTGTTGATGGTTTCAAATTTGCCTACTGTAAACTGGCCCCTTGGACGGATTATTTTGGTTGTCGGTATTTTTACTACCCTAGGGTTTTTCTTTCCGCAATTGTGGTTACAAAGCCGAATCAACCGTCGCCAAAATGAAGTTCGAAAAGCCATGCCAGACGCGCTTGATTTGCTGACGATTTGTGTGGAAGCAGGTTTAGGTTTTGAAGCCGCAATGTCTAAAGTGGCTGAAAAATGGGAGAATGAACTTTCTATTTTGTTTGGGCGTTGTATTCGTGAAGTGCAACTTGGGAAAACACAGCGTGAAGCCCTGCGTGATATGGCTGACCGTGTTGGTTTGCCAGAGTTGACCAGTTTTGTTGCCGCAGTGATTCAAAGCCAAATTTTGGGCGTTAGTTTGGCAAAAATTTTGCGTATTCAATCTGACCAAATGCGTGTAAAACGTCGCCAGCGTGCTGAAGAAGAGGCGCACAAGGCGCCTGTTAAGATGATTATCCCAATGGCGTTGTTGACGTTTCCTTCCATCATGATTATTTTGATGGCTCCAGCGGCTTTCCAAATTGCTGGCGCGTTTGGTCCATTTTTAGGAAATTAGATTTCAAATTAAAGATACTGCTCACGTTTAAAGCGAGGCAGATTTGACAAATTGGAAATACACGTTGTACCGCTCGGCTTGGAGCGCGCTTGATTTGTTATTTCCACCTGTATGTGGAGGGTGTGATAAAACAGGCTCGCGCTGGTGTGAAGATTGTCAGAAAAAAGTAAAAATATTAGATGGAATAGTATGCGAAGTATGTGGTCTGCCACAGGAACAAGTGGGTGTCTGTAAAACTTGCCTCGTGGATAGACCACGTTTTCGTATGTTACGGGCGTGGACAATTTTTGAAGACCCAATTCAACATGCATTGCATAAATTGAAATACCGTAAGGATATGTCTATGGGAGATGCGATTGCCTTCCATATGTTGTCGTTTGTTCAAAAATTAAACTGGCAAATGGATATGATAATTCCGACACCTTTAGGAAAACAGAGAATGAAAGAGAGAGGATACAACCAAGTAGCAATGATTGCGAAGCCGCTAGCGATGGCGTTGCAAGTTGAATATGCTCCCCATGAATTAACACGAAGTAAAGAAACTCGCACGCAAGTAGGGTTAACCAAACCTGAACGCAAGAAAAATGTCGAAGGGGCATTTCGGGCTGGCGCAAGTGTGAAGCGCAAAAATATCGTAGTGATGGATGACGTTTCAACGACTGGCGCAACTTTATCTGCAATTGCCGAGTCTTTATATCAAGCAGGCGCAGAAAATGTGTATGCGTTAACCGTCGCACGGGCTTTGCAACATCATAGTTTGCAATCCGTATAACTTAATAGATAGGAGAAAATTATGCCGAACAAAGTTGAGATTCAAACCGTTAATATCCGTTTGACCGAAAAGATTGAAGAGCATGTTACTAAAAAAGCTGGGAATTTAGACCACTACCTGCCAGCCGTAGATGAGGCGCGTGTGCAACTTTCGCATTACAAAGCTGCGCGGGATGTGAAAGATAGAAACGTAGCTGAGATTATGGTGTACGGAAAAGGCTTCACGCTTCGCTCTGAGGTGCGGGCTGATGAGGTGCTTTCGGCATTTGACGCGGCTTTTGACAATATGCAACGTCAAATCGAACGCCATAAAGGCAAACATTATCGCGGGCGTGGGGATGGGCGTTCGGCGGCGGAAGTTGTTGAAGAAATTATTGATGAAGACACGGGGCAACTTTCTCCTTTGTTTGCCAAACGCAAAAAATTTACCATGTATCCGATGACGGAAGATGAAGCTTTGGTCCAAATGCGTGATTTAGGACATGATAACTTTTTCATCTTTTATAATGCTGAGACAGGGAAAGTGAACGTCTTGTATCGCCGTAGAAATGGAAGTTATGGTTTGATTGAGCCTGAATTGGGATAAGACCGATTAATGAATAAAAAGGTGTGATGGATAAATTCCATCACACCTTTTTTGTTTGTGCATAACGCAACTCGATGAAAATAAAAGATAAAATAAGCACTACAAGTGAAATGACTTGTTCTTGTTTGATGCTGTTGAATAATAAGATGCTGTTGGCACGAAACATGCCAAGAAATATTTGCGTGCCTGCGGTTAGAGATGTAAAAGTGAGGAAGAGGATGCCTGAACGGAGATTCTGTTTCTGGAACCAGAGCAGGCTAAAAATTAATAGTGAAGCGATTGTGGCGTAGATTTGAGTCGGGTGACGGGTGGCATTCCATAAATCAATGCCCCAAGGTTGCGTGGTTGGGATTCCAAAGGCTGTGCCTGCCGCGAGATGACTTAATGATAAGCCGATGGCGAGGATGGCAAAGAATGGCGTGAGCGCATCTAAAGTGGACCAGAAAGAAAGGTTGCGACGTTGACCAAGTACTAGCGCGATGATAATAAATACAGAGATGCCACCAAAAGTATCAAATAAATCTGGGTTGACTGAGAAAATACTGCGTGGGCTTTGAATGAATGCAGAAATATTTTGTAAAGCGAACGATAGGCGCCCACCGATGATAAAGCCGATGAAGCCGTAATAAACCAATGCGTTGAGGTCATCTTTGCTGATGCTGTAGCGTTCGGAGCGTTTTTCTGCAAGGGAAGCCCCAAGCCAAATGGCAAGCACAAGCAAAATTAAGTGACGAGGCGGAGCGAAGATATTGCGAAATAATTCAATTATCATTTTTTATTCAAGGATTTTTTGAATGCGTGTGCGCAATAAGGCTTCAGACATGGGTCCGCCGATGACCACTTCGGTGATGATGCCTGCGCGATTGATAAAGTAAGAAGATGGCAGGGAGCGCAATTGATATGCCGCAGCGACTTCGCCCGTTTCATCTAATAGAATCGGAAATGTTAATCCATATTGATTTGCAAAAGGCACAACTTGTAATGGATAGTCTTGATAGGTCATATCTACTGCCAAGACTATAAAACCTTGAGATTTATATTCTTCGTACATTTTTTGCATGGCGGGCATTTCGGCGCGACATGGCGGACACCACGTTGCCCATAAGTTGACCAAGACTGCCTGACCCTTCAACTCAGAAAGTGTGTAAGTTTCACCAGTGGGTGTTTTCAATGTGAAATCTGGGGCAGAAAAGCCTTCTTGCGGTGCAAACTCATCTGTGACCGCGTTTGTATCGGCTGAAATCCCAATCCATGCGACGGAGGCGATTAAGATCAGGCAATATAAAATAATGCGTTGTGTTTGAGACATGCCACGATGTTACCAGTGATAATAAAGATTTGGAAGTTATGGTTTGGGAGTAGAGAAAAAAGAAAGAAATATTTTGCGCGTAGGCAAATGCCTTCTTGCACAAAGCTTTTTCAAGACAGTTGCTGCAC
>JAEURF010000070.1 GCA_016789205.1 Anaerolineales bacterium | reverse complement strand
ATAGAAAATAACAATTTGCAAATTAAATATCTGCTCAGTGAGAAGAATTTTTTAGCAAATGATGTCGCTTCTATATATTTATCTCACACGCGCACCCGTAAAGGCGGAAAGCAATATTTCATTTCACTTAACTCACGAGATGGAAAAAACATCCGCAGTTCTGGATTAAACATCGGTTTGCCAGTAGCGTATTTGGTTTTGAAGAATTGGCATAAGAAATATTCATCAGGATAAAACCTAGCCGCGAATTTCACGAATTTTCGCTAATTTTTTAATAATTCGCGTGGATTGGCGTAATTCGCGGCAAAAGACTTTCTAACCACCTTATAAATTAACACTTATCTTTAATTCTTCGTTAACCGCTACCCTGCTATAATAGACCTAGACGTGACCAATCCCTCGGCGCGTCACATTCTCAGGACAAGGCAGGTACATTGCCATGATTTACATTTCCCTCCCTTAATTTTGTGCAAATCCCAAGCCGCGATATTTATCCGCGTGCCTTTCTTTCCTCTTTCTTCTTTCCTTTCACGTTTCAGATTGAACTTTAACTTTTCAACCTGAAACTTACACAGAAACTTAAAATATGACTCAACATAAAATTACAGACGACCTCGATGTCCTCTTAGATGTTCTGCCAGCCAATCTGCGCCATGCAGTCGAAAAAGCCAACAACAGTGACAAGTTAATCGAAATCGTCATTGACTTGGGGCGTTTACCTGCCGCACGCTTTGTTGAAAACGAAATCACACTTTCTGATAAAGAAATTACACGCACAGAAATTGACCACATCACCGAGCGCATCGGCGAGTTTGATGCGGATAATCGCGCAGGTATGGAGCGTACACTGCATCGCATCTCTGCCATTCGCAACAGACGCTCAGCCATTGTTGGTTTAACTTGTCGTGTCGGGCGTGCAGTTTATGGCACAGTAGATATTATTCAAGACATTATCGAATCGGGAAAATCCGTTTTGATTCTTGGAAGACCCGGCGTTGGTAAAACTACTTTGCTTCGTGAAGCCGCGCGCATTCTTGCAGAGAATAAACGCGTCGTCATCGTTGATACATCCAATGAAATTGGCGGTGATGGTGATGTTCCACATCCCGCTGTTGGCAAAGCTCGCCGTATGCAAGTGCGTGAACCCATGCTTCAACATGAAGTCATGATTGAAGCGGTTGAAAATCATAACCCCGAAGTCATCGTCATTGATGAAATTGGACGCGAACTTGAAGCGCTCGCCGCGCGCACAATTGCAGAACGTGGTGTGCAACTCATCGGTACGGCGCATGGTCAAACGCTTGATAATCTTTTACTCAACCCAACCTTAAGCGATTTGGTCGGTGGTATTGAAGCCGTCACATTGTCTGATGAAGAAGCCCGCAGACGTGGCACACAAAAAACAGTTTTGGAAAGACGCGCTCCGCCTACGTTTGATGTGTTGATTGAAATTCAACATCGCGAACGCTTTGCCGTGCATCTTGATATTATGTCGGCGGTTGATTCGCTATTACGCGATATGCCGATGCCACCTGAGATTCGCACGCGAGATGAATCAGGCGAGATAGTGATTGAAAAAGCCACTCAAGCCAAACCGAAGATAGAAGCGACAAAAACCTCGCCTCGTTCTAAACGTCAGCCTGCTTCTATACCTCAACAGACTCCACGCTCCGAATCGATTAATCCGCCTGTGATTAATAACAATGGGACAAAGTTACAAACCGTAAGAATTTTTGCGTATGGCGTAGCGCGCAATAGACTGATGCAAGCCGCCAAGCGACTCGGTGTGCCGGGCGTTGTGGTTGCGGATGTGAACGAAGCCGATGTGTTGGTGACTCTGCGAACGTATTATCGCAATCGCGAACAAACCGTGATTGATGCAGAGTCACGTGGCATGCCGATTTATGTCTTGCGTGCAAATTCTGTTTCACAAGTGGAACAATTCATCGGTGACTTGTATAACTTAACTGAACATCAAGCCCCGCGTGATAGCATGGACGATGTGCGTGGTGAAACACAACAAGCCATTGCCGCAGTTTTGAATGGAGAACGTTGGGTTGATTTACCACCCGGTCCTTCGTTAGTAAGAAGACTGCAACACGAAATGGCGCGCAAAGCGGAATTGGTTTCTCATTCGTATGGAAAAGAGCCAAGACGACACGTGAGGATATTTAGAGAATAAAAAGCAATTAGCGGTTAGCAATTAGCATTTAGCTAAAAGCTGACCGCTAAAAGCTAATTGCTAATTATGTTTATAACTCTCGAAGGACCCGAAGGCTCTGGCAAGACATCACACATCCCACATCTCGTGGAATATCTGCGCGAGCAGGGACATGTTGTCTTCCCGACGCGTGAACCGGGCGGGACATCTATCAGCGAGCAGATTCGTGATATTTTGCATGACATGAAAAATGCGGAAATGCATCCGCGCACAGAGACATTGCTATATCAATCCGCACGCGCGCAAATTGTGGAACAAGTCATCAAGCCGAGATTGGCAGATAAAGAAATTGTCATTTCAGATCGGTATTATGATTCAACGATTGCATATCAAGGCTATGGACATCAACAAAATTTGGATGAGATTCGTGCGCTGGTCAAATATGCTACTGGCGGATTAAGTCCAGACTTAACTATTTTGCTTGATTTGGATATCGAAGTGGGAATGAAAAGAAAGACTCAAAATGAAGTGGAATGGAATCGTTTGGACGCTTATACAGTTGAATTTCACAAACGCGTAAGAAATGGTTATTTAGAAATGGTCAAGCAAGAACCGAAGAGATGGGTGGTTGTCAATTCAGACCAAGAATGGAAATCTGTGCAAGAAGAGTTGAGGAAAGTAATATTAAGTAAGTTAAATAAATAATGTTCAACAAATCATGCTCTGAGATAATCTCAGAGATTCTTCGCTATCGCTCAGAATGACAATAATAATTTTGATAAAATCCCTATATGCCTCTAAACCTTCATCTTTTTTCAAATCCTGGCAAAACAGATATTCGTTATATTGTTGAATCTAGCCGTCCGTACCTTGAAAAAGCAAAAGAACCAGTTGTTGCTTTTATGCCTTTAGCATCTTTGTATGCTGAAAGATGGTTAGAAATTACAAAAGATGCTTTCAAAGGATTGGGGCGTGTAGAAACCATTAATGCAGAATTGATGTCACAAAAAGAGATTGAGTCAATTTTGAGAGATTGCTCTGTAGTTTATATTTCTGGCGGGAATACATTCTTACTCAATCATCGTCTACATGCCAGTGGCGTGATGCCTTATTTGAAGAAAAAGATTCAAGCAGGCTTGCCAGTGGTTGGTTTTAGTGCTGGCACTATTGTTTGTGGGCAAAATATTCTGACTGCTAATGATTTGAATACTGTAGCCACTAATTTTTTTGATGGATTGAAAGTTTCGCCATTTAATTTCTTCTGTCATTACCCATTCGATACACACGGACAATCTGTACAAGATGAATGGTTAAGCGATTATCATTTTTTCCATGACAATCCGATTGTAATGATGTGTGATGGTTCTTATATCAAAGTAGATGGTAGCAAAACTACTCTCGTTCGTGGTGAAGCATATATCTGGCGTAAAGAGCAGGAAAAAGAAAGACTTGACGAAGGAAAAGTAATATCTGCATAGGAGAAGCAAAATGACCGAACAATGGATGCCGAGCAATAAAAAATAATTGATGTCTGAAATCAAAAAAGAATGGAAGTTATTAATTGACCTCGCCGAATCTTTATCAGACGAGTAAATGACGAAGCCTGATTCAGGTGGATGGTCACCGAAAGATAACTTGTAAATGTAGGGGCGAGGTCTTCTCGCCCCTACATATTACGGCGTACACGTCACGGGGAAATTAACTTGCTCGACAATTTCATTTGGAGTCAAAACATATAACTTCACCCAATAGTCATTGGCTGAGTTAATTTGATAAAACTCATTAATCACTTGTGTGCCAGCCGTTTCAAATATCAGCGTGCCGACATCAGAAACCGCGCCGGTGCTGATTTCCCATTTCCATGTAAAAAGCGTTGGTCCGTTGGTTGTGATTTGCGCTTCAAAAAAAACAGTTTGTGGAAATTGATTGCAATTGACAACAATGCGATTCGGTTCGACTCTTAAATCTACATTTGTGACCACGGCGGTAGGCGGTTGCACAATGGGTAATAAACTCGCCTCTCCCGTCACTTGAGTCACATCTGCTGAAACCCAGCAGAATCCGCCGGGGTTGCCGGGGTCACTGACGTAAAACCATGTGGCTGAGTCGTTGCGACCTGTGGCGCGCAAAATTCGTCCTTGCTTAAGTTCTGTAATGGTTTCATAAATTGTGCCAGGACCCGAACGACAATTAATTAATTCCGCAGTCACTTGCACAGAGATTTCAACTGCTGTGGGTGTAAAAGTGAAAGTCGGTATAGGCGTAAAAGTCGGTGGAGTTGTAGAAACAGGTTCAATGGTAGGTTGAGGCGTGTTTCCTCCAAAATTACATCCCGCTATAAAAACTAAAATTAACCCTGCGAGCAGGGTAAGGCGATTCATAGTTTCCTCCTTTAGATATTAGCACTCCATCGGCGTTGGATACGACTCACACGAGTCGTGCGTGCTTCTACTTAACTGTAACAACGAAAGTGGTAGTTTGTTGCGGTGGTTTGGGGTCTTCGTAGGGTGGATAGTACCCAAGAGTGATTTGTGTCTCGCCAACTGAAATGGCTTTGAACGTCCAAACTTCTACGCCACCAGAGCCGGTTAGCATGGGTTCATCGGCTTGATAATCTTTTGAAATAAACTCAATGTAATCCAATTCGTTCATCATTTCCCAGTGATAGCCTGTGGTTGGGTTTGATTCGATGACGATTGTAAATTGTTCCCCTGTTTTCACTTCAATGGTTTTGGTGGGGTCTGTAATTTGTAAAGGTGTATTGGCGCACGCTGTAAGAATAAAGAGAATTATAACAAGGATAGAAATATTTTTTTTCATATTACGTTTCCTTTGTAATGTGTGGATTCTCTTCTTTTGGAAGTGTGAAAAAGAAAGTACTGCCTTTTCCCGCTTCTGCTTTGACCCAAATCCTGCCACCATGAACCTCGACAATTCTCTTAACGATAGCAAGCCCAATGCCAGTGCCTTCACTGTCGGGGTCTAATTTATCAAAGAGACCGAATATGCGTTCGTGCAATTCTTCCGGAATGCCAATGCCATTATCTTTGACATAGAAAATATAAAAGCCGTTTTCTTCACCCTTACAGCCAATTTCGATATTTGCATTGGATGGGTTATTTGTAAATTTGGTGGCATTGTCTATCAGGTTTTGTAATACTTCGGTTAAACGTTGACGGTCTCCAAACACAGTTGGCAGGTTTGGCTGAATATTAATTTTGACTGTGTTTTTATCAATTCGACCGCCGACAAGTTCAAGCGCATCATGTATCAAAGATTCAAACGGAATCATCTCTGATGGATTTGCAACCCGCCCGATGCGCGAAAGTTCAAGCAATTCACTTAATAAAGTGTGCATTTTGACGACGGCTTCTTTGATACGGTCGCTATCGTGCCGAAAACGTTTCATGTCATTTGCGGCTACGTCGGCTTCGAGATACCCCAGAAAGCCATTAATTGTTACCAATGGAGATTTCAAATCATGTGAAACCGTGTAGGTGAATCTTTCTAACTCGGCATTTTTTGTTTCCAGTTGATTAATTAACTGTTCGCGAGTCTTTAATTCATTTTGTAATTCGTTAAATAATTGCGCATTATCTAAAGCAATCGCCACTTGATTTGCAAAGACAACCGCAAGGTTAGCATGATTTTCAGTAAATTGATTTTTTGTCATTCCATCTAAAGCAATAATGCCGATAATTTTTCCGCGTGTTTTTAATGGAATCGCCAACCATGAATTAACATAATTATGCGGTTCCATTTGAAAATCGGCTAGTTCTTCTTGTACATTATTGTTGAGAACATACGGCACGGTCCCGCGAATTAGTAATATCGCAGAATTTGATTCGTCTGCTGAAAATTCGTTGTGTTCACGAATAACCGCTTCCGGCAAATTACGCCCTGCAATCAATTTTTGAGTTTTGCCTTCTACTTGCCAAATCGAAGCTGTGTCGTATGGAATGACGCGCTTGATTTGGTCTAAAATTTCATGAATAATCTCTGAAAATTCAACTGTGCTGACAATGCTAGCCAGACTATCGCGCAGGGTTTCAGACTCAGCATTTTTCGCTTCCAATTCTTTAATCAGCGCCTCAGTTTGCTGTTCAACTTGTTTCCGTTCACCTAATTCTTTTTGCAGATGTAAAAAATTTTTGAATAATGATTCAGATAAGACGCGTGCCATCACAGCAGTTAAGATAATAATGATCGAAGAAGAAAAAAAATCTCCCGGCACACTGCGTACCAAAACACCGGGCGTATAAAAGTTATACAATTCTCCAAATACCAGCCATGCCAAACAAATCACTGTCAACAAGGTCAAAAAGACCATTGTGCGTCTTTTCGTCACCAAACTGGCGACAATCAACACAGCTGGGAAAGCAAAGACACTGATATGATGAATCCCTAAACTTCTGGTTGCCAGAATTGTATTGAGTAGAATTAAGATAACCGAAAGAAATATAGCCGTAAATTCAAATTTTTTTTGATATACAAACCAATAACATGCAAAAACTGGTAACGTACCAAAAAATAAAACACTGGCAGCAAATGAATTTCCTGACTGAAACACAATAAACACGCCAGCCATCATGCCTAAGGCAATTAAAGTAATAAACGAATTAAAAATATTGGCTAGGTTTTTTATACTCCCATACACCTCACTCAGGGGAGTTATCGTTTGTAAGTCTGTATCTGTTTTTGTAACCATCTTAATAATATTGTACCGTGTGTTCTCGCAGAAATTCTCATTATCTTTCAATATTCAACTTACAAATTTGTGCTATAATTTTTAGAAAATTTGTTCTTTTTATATAAAAGGAGAACGCCATGAACAAGCAAGTAAAAGTTTTTGTAGGAACAAGTAAAGGTGGGTTTATATTTTCAAGTGATGCCAAACGTAAAAAATGGGAAATGAGTGATATTCATTTCAAAAGTTGGAATGTGATGCACATGCAACTTGACCCGCGTGATAATCGTTTACATGCGGCGGTTAGCCATAATGTGTATGGACCCACGACTCATTACTCCGATGATTTTGGGAAGACGTGGATTCAAGCCGCACAAGTTCCGACTCTTCCACGCGCCTCAACTTCAGGGAGACCGCCCGGCACGGTGGACGAAGCGTTCAACACCGAATCAGGGGTGGATATCAAGACTGTCCCTGAGAAAATGATAAAGGTTTGGCACATCAAGCCGGGGCGTAGTGAAGAAGCGGGAGTCTTATATGCAGGTGCACAACCAGCCTCATTATTTATATCCAAAGATAGAGGCGAGACATGGCAAATCAATGAAGGTTGGTATGACCATCCGCATCGCGGCACATTATTCCCCGGCAATGGCGGATTATGTTTGCATACAATTTTGTTAGACCCAACCAATTTGAATCGCATGTATATTGCGATTTCAACGGGCGGATGTTATCGTACGGATGATGGTGGAAAAACTTGGAAGCCCTATAACAAAAATGTGCGTGCTGATTTTTCGCCAGATAAATTTCCAGAATATGGTCAATGTGTACATAAGATGACCATGCATCCATCGAATCCAAATGTTTTGTATCAACAAAATCATTGCGGCGTATATCGCAGTGATAATGCCGGTGAAGATTGGATTGATCTTGGTGAAGATAAATTGCCTTCTCGTTTTGGTTTTCCGATTGCAGTGCACCCAACTGACCCAAAAACGATTTATGTGGTCTTAGAAGAAACTGATGAATATCACAT
>JAEURF010000006.1 GCA_016789205.1 Anaerolineales bacterium | reverse complement strand
GGTTTTTGAGTGGATGCCGCGCGGCTATTTAATGAACTGGCTGTAACTGCCAAACGGTGACCGCGTTGTAAAAGTTGTTTACCAACATCTCCGGTACCTGCGCGTAAGACGAGGTTTCGTCCGGCTGAATCCATTAAATAAATTTGGGTGTAATACAGTTCATATCGCGAGCGGATTAATTCCACCGATGCGTTAAGCACTTCTGTTAGGTCACCTACTTTTTCGGAAACGGCACGTCCTACTTCTGTAGCCAATTCAAGGTCATGTGTACGCTCGGCAACGCGTTGCTCTAGGTTTTGGGTTAAGTCTTGTAATTGTCTATTTGATTTAACCAAAGCTTTGGTACTAGTATCTACATCAATAAAGGATTGTTCAATTGCGCCTGCGCCAAAGGTTAATAACAAGCCTTCTAGTGCAAAAAGCACGCCCATAAATATTAAAGTGGTTTGAGGTAATGGAATGTCAGAGTTGGTCGTTGCAAAAAATATAGATGTAATAATTGTTAAAGCTGTTACAGCGATTACCTGAAATGGCTTAAGCAATATACCTGCCATTGCAATAATAATGGTGACGATAAGTAAAGTTGTTTGACTAAATGCGCCGGTTAATTGCGTTGTGACAAGCACTGAATAAAAAATAGCCACTAATAGCCAACTTACCAATTGCAATCTGCCTTGATATAACCATGTAAATGCTACTGCATATAGAACTAGACTAGATATTACGATAATAAAACTGGTCGCAGTAGTAGTGGCACTAATTGTAAGAAGCAAAATGATTAATGTAAGTATGCTTGTGGAGGTTAAGCCCACCAAAATTTTATGTTGCAAACCTGCAATACGATTTTTAGCAAGGTCATCAAAAACCGGCGCGCGAAAGAGGCGTCTTAAGAAACCTGATTTTGGTTGCTCAAATGCTGTTGAGGTTGACTGACTCTCTGTTTCATTTATCGAAGAGAGCGTATCACTTGAAATCGTGCTTACCTCTGAACTTGGCTTATTTGAATGAATGAGTGCTTGTGTACTAGAAACGGAAAGCAGTTCTGCTTCTAATTCAGCAATGCGATTCTTCATCGCCTCTACTTCTTTAAGGCTGGCATGAGCAGGCAGGTCTTGCCCGGCAAATAGATTATCAATCCGTTTTTGGATGGGGTCATCTGCAGATTCGTTGTTTGGTTTCTGATTATCGTTCATAAGAATTCCTCTTTCGTGAACCTTTTAGTTTTGTGTGCTGTGGTCAGCTGATTTCAGCACGACGCGTGCATCTTGTGCGAGGGCGCGTCCTAATTCACGGACTGCTACTTGCAAAGCACTTTCTACCGTAGAAGTACTTTCAATTTTTTGATTAATAGAAGCGATGAGTGATTCACGTTCAGCGCGGGCTTGCACTTCTGCATATGATTGCGCATTTCTGAGTGCATTCGCAACTTGGTTTGCGATAGATAATAGCAAGTCAGCATCATCTTGTGTGAGGCCATTGACGATATTGTGTTGCACATCTAGTACGCCTAATACCTGCTCGCCGATAGCAATTGGCACTGCCACTTCAGATTTGGTTTCGGGCAATAATGGGTTGGGAAGCCAATTTTCATCTTGAGATGTGTCTGGTACTAAAACCGGTATATTGGTTTCTGCGGCTCGACCTACCAAACCGCGTCCGGGCTGGACTTTATGCTTGTTTGCCAGGAGCGTAGCACCTGCTTCGCCTGTACCACCTGCCATCAATAATTCATCTTTTGTATCGTTGTATAAGTAAATGTGTGCGTGATAATAGCCAAAGGCTTGTTTTACTTGTTCAACGACTTCAATAATTAATTCTCTTTGATTTAAGATTGTAGAGAGTCGGCGGCTTACTTCGGTAGAGGTTGCTAAGGCTTTGGTACGGTCTGCCACGCGTTGCTCAAGTGAACCGATTAAGTCTCTGAGGCGTGAGGTCATGGTATTGAATGATTCTGCCAGCACGCCGATTTCATCTCGCCGCACAACTTCTGCCTGTAAATCTAAATTACCATGCGAAATGTTATCGGCAACTTCTACAAGTTTTGTGATTGGGGCAGTAATACTTCCGGTGATAAGAAAAGCGATAAGAATAGCAATTAAAGCAGTTAATATCATTAAGCCGACCGTGATTTGAAGCACGCGGTTGGAGGCTTGCAAGGCTTCAGATTGGTCATGTTCGGCGATGAGTGCAATTTGTAGTTCAGGAATCCAGTGATATACACCAAAGGTTGGGTTACCTGCATAATCTGTATATGTGCTTGAACCATTCGATTTGTTTCTAATAACATTATTTACGCCATCAGTACGGACGTATGTTTCGCCTGGAATAAATTCAATATGGTCTAAGTTTGTTAAGACTGCGTAGTTAGAACTGACGAGATACGTTTCACCAGCTTCGCCTAAACCAGTCTCTTGTTGCATAATTTCATTTAATCTATCAAGGTTGATGCGCCCTGCTAAAACGCCGACGGTTACACCAACCGAAGTTTGGATGGGTTCAGTGATAACAATAGAATAGCTGGCAAGCGAAACTTCGTAAGAGGGCGGAGAGATGTATTTATCTTTAAACCCTTCTTGGAAGAAGCTTTGGTTTATTTGAATCTTTCCTTCTTGCAATCTATCAGTAGAGAGGATGATTGTTCCATTCCTATCCATTACAAAAATTTCAGTATAGTAATTGGTACGATTATTGAAATCAACTAATTCATAACGTAACTGATTTTGACTCAGCGCTATATTGGGGTCGTCTTGTAGAAAGGCATAAATACTTTGGCGGGCAACCCGGTCTTCAAAAACAAGACCAAGATTAAGTTGCACAACATCCAACCAGTCTTTTACAGCGTTTTCTTTCAAGATAGTCACAGATTGGAGTTCGTCGAACACGTCATTTCTCAAACCTTGTGCACTCACTGCAGTTGCGATAGAACCGGTTAATAACACAGGTAGGATTGCCAACAAAATGAACGCTAACAACAGACGGCTTCTCAGCGACATAGACTGGAACAGTCTTCCATCTGAGCGGATACCTGTTATTAACGAGCGTTTGGCAGTTTGATCTTGGTTCATAAAAACCTCCGGTATAGCAACTGAGTCAAAATATTATTTCTATAAACTCACAATTAAGGTGAGACGAACTTATTGGTAAACATGCTGGATAAATCTACCGGCGCAGAGAGCATACCGAATTCTATAAGAATGTCTTGGGTCACATTCCAGACGCGCTCATCCATGGAGCCAATAGGAGCATTGCCAGTATCAATGAAAGGGATTTGAGCCTGCATCACTTGTTGTTGATATTCCAAATCAAGAGTTTCATCGTATTTGAGCGCAAATTCTGCTACTTCATTAGGATTTTCAACGGCATATTGATAGCCGCGTAAGGTAGCACGCACAAAGCGAGCAATCAAATCTTCATTGTTTTGTAAATATTCTTCGGTAACAAAGATGGTATTAATGTACACATCCACGCCATAGTCTTTGTAATACATTAGGTTGATATCATCACCGGCTTGGCGGGTCATCACTTGTTGGTCGGTAGCGAACATGCCAGTCATTGCATCCATTTTGCCGGATTTGATTTCGTTAGCACCAAAGAAGTCTTCAATCAAGGCATAGTTCATAGAATCTTGTTCCAAACCAGTGCGACTCATAAAAGCAAGGAAGAGCAAATCTGAATAACTGGTCAAGTCTAATGAATAGGTACCAACTGTTTTTCCAACTAAATCTTCTGGCTTTTGGATGCTATCGCTCTTAAGCGATGTAATGGCAAGCGGATTTTCTCTGAAAATAGTAGCTACAGATACAAAATTCTGTCCATTGGCTTTAGCGAGGATAAGTCCATCGCCTGAACCAATACCAAATTGTGAATTGCCATTGGCTACTTCATCCAGTGGATTTAATTCAGGTCCGCCAGCATTCAAGACTACTTCAATATTTTCTTCCGCATAGTAGCCTTTTTCAACAGCGGTATAAAAACCTGCATACTCTACACCGTGAAACCAACTTAATTGCACAGTCACTTTGTCCGCAGGTTTTGCGGCGGCACTTCCACAAGCAGTTAAAATAATTGCTGTAATCATTGCCAACCCAACAAAAACGTTCAATTTCTTACTTTTCATTTTAATTCTCCTTAAGTTTTTATAAACAATCTATCAATTTATAGATTATTTTTCTCACGCAATTGACTTGCTTTCAAAACCACGCGCGCATCTTGCACGCCAAGCGCGCGTCCTAATTCACGTAAAACAACTTGCAATGTACTTTCGACAGTGGTTGCACTTTGCACTTTTTGACCAATAGACGCAATTAACGCTTCACGCTCAGCGCGGGCTTGAATCTCCATGTAGGAACGAGCGTTTCGTAAAGCAATCGCCACTTGATTTGAAATAGACTGCAACAGGTCTGCATCTTCTTGTTTCAATCCATCTGTAACATTATGTTGCACATCCAACACACCTAATATTTGGTTACCAATAGAAATTGGCACAGCCACTTCAGATTTTGTATCAGGCAATAATGGGTTAGGCAACCAGTCTGGATTCAAAGAAGTATCCGATACCAACACAACGCTATTTGTTTCTGCGGCACGACCTACCAAACCTCTGCCTTTTGAAATTTTATGACCACGCGCCAACATCGTTTGCCCAACTTCGCCGGTACCGCCAGCCATGACCAAGTCATTTGTGGATTCATCAAGCAAATAAATATGTGCATGGTAATAATTGAAAGCAGATTGCACCTGCTCTACCACTTCACTTACCAATTGAGATTGGTCTAAGATTGTGGATAAACGACGACTCACTTCAGTAGATATTGTTAACGCTTTGGCGCGTGATTCCAACGCGACTTGGTTGGTCTCAAGTTCTTGTGCCATTTGGTTAAAAGCTTTTGCCATGATGCCTACTTCATCTTGGTTGGCAATAGGAACCCGTACACCCATTTCGCCGTTTGATAAGCGATAGGCGGCATCTGTTAGTTGAGTAAGTGGACGACTGATAGAATTCATAACGCTTGCGCCAATAATAAAGGCGATAGTAATACTGAGGAATGCAATCCCAAATGCAAAATAAAATTCAGCACTGAGGTTATTAATGCGGCTTTGAATACCAGCCTCTAAGGCTTGCGAGATGGCTTGATACATTTCGTGCTGTGCTCTTTGGGTTTCTTGAAATAGGGTTTCAAGTGCTTGCGGAGAAAAAGTAATAGTTTCTGTTTCGAGAATTTGCGTGCGTATGCTTTCTATGCATGTTGTCAATTGAGTTTGATAGGATTGATATGAAGTGCCAAGAGGTTGCACAGCGCTTGTCTGGTTAATGTTCTGAGTGGCTTCTAAGTTTTGATTCAGTGTTTTGAGGTTTTCTTCTAATTGAGCAAGCAAAATAACTATTTGAACCTTTTCGGCTTGCGAGAGTTTTCGGTCTTGAATGCCTTGCTGAGCTAATATGAAAATACTGTGAAGTGCCGTTGCATCTTCTGGGAAAACGACTAAGATAGAGTCTGATAAATATTTTGTGTTCAAGTCAGGGTTGACTACAAGATAAGAGATTTGACTTGTTTTTTCGATTAATTGAAGAATTTGTGAGATGACAGCATCGTAGCCTGCCACACGCTGGGCTTGATTCATTTGAAGGATATCTGTTTTGAGCGGTTCCCATTTATCTATTATTATTTGCACATCAGCTTTTAATAAGAGTGCAATATCACGTTCATTCACTCGGTCGGCGAGCATTTCTTCAAATACGATTTCTACATTGGCATTGGCTTGTTCTAATGCGCTTTCATCTACTTGGTTATAGAAGTATTGATTAGCAACCTTTTGATGATTTAAAACAGCATTTAGTAAATTTTGCGTAAGTCTTAAGTAATCTGTTCCAAAGTAACTTTTATACCCATAACGGTCAATTTCAGCGGCTTGTTGCGCCATGAGTGGGAAGAAAGCAACAAGCGGAAGGGCAAAGATAAGAGTAATTACTAAAAATTTCCGTTGATAGGTGAGGCGGCTAAACCAAGTTTGTACAAGAGTTAACGGACTTCTAGTTTTTTTATCTGCAATAAAATTGTTCATGTTTAGATTCCTTATAGTCTTTCTAGCCATTTTGCAACACTGCTCGACCTACCAATGGTAAATCAAGCATGAATGTCGTGCCTTCATCTGGCTTGCTTTGTACACGCACATCTCCGCCATGCGCCTCAGCAATTGACTTGACAATTGCCAGCCCCAACCCGTTGCCTTCAATTTCGGTCGTCTTCCCGGTGCGTACACGGTAGAAGCGGTCAAAAATATGCGGCAGGTCTGCGGATGGGATTCCGTAGCCTGTGTCTTGTACTTGGACTTCTAAATAGTCTTGGGCAAGTTTTGTAATCACCTTAATCTCGCCACCATTCGGTGTGTATTTGATTGCATTGCCGATTAAGTTACGAAATACTTGTTTGATTTGTAGTAAATCCGCATGGATGTAGGCAGTGGCAACTTCGCTTTGTAACGCAAATTTTTGTGATTTTTGAGCGGCTTGAATTTCAAATTCATTCACTACTTCTTTTAATAAAGCAATCGCCTCAATCGACTCACGGCTAGTCTCTGACTTTTGTAAATCAATTTCTGTCAGGTGCAACATGTTTTGTACGAGTTCAAGCATATTTTTTGTTGAAGATTGAATGCGGTCAACAAATTCTTCTTGTTGGTCATTAAGCGGACCTGCTTTGGTGAGCAAGTTGCTAAAACCGCTAATTGACATAATTGGATTTTTCAAATCGTGAGAAGCAGTTGCTATAAATTCGTTTTTTATCTTTTCAAGTTGCTTTTGTTCTTCGGTTACATTTTGATATAACCGCACATTTTCGATGGCAATCGCCGCTTGGCTAGCGATTGCCTGTAATAAAAGAAGATGGTCAAGCGTGAAGTAATTTTCCTGTTCGTGCGTTAGGAGCAATAACCCCAGCAAATCACGCCGCCCAAATAAAGGTGCAATCACTGCTGAACGAGTCTGGTCTTTTTCATTAAATAGCCAATATTCATTTTTGGTTGCATCTTCAACAATCACACCCTGTCGTGTATCCAACACATGATTGAGCAAACTTTGTTCCAAAATCATTTGCTCGGTAATCGCTTCAGGGTTAGAAACAGAAATTTGATAATGTTCTGTGGTATTTCCATTTGCATCTAACATCACCATATGTCCCTCAATCGCACCGAGTGTTTCAGCAGTACGCTTTAATAAAATATTGGCAATGTCTTTTAACTCAGTTCGTGCGCTCAGTTCCTTGCCGATTTCTGGCAATAAACTTAACTCGCGGTTGCGGCGACGTGTCGCATCTTCTGCTTCTTTCACACGCAATTTTGTGCGGATGCGCGCCATTAATTCACGGCGGTCAAAAGGCTTGGTGATGTAATCATCTGCACCGAGATTCAGACCTTCTTGCACATCAGCAGAATCAAGCCGCGCGGCTGTTAAGATAATAATTGGAATGTGTTTCAAATTTTCATTAGAACGAATCTCTTCTAACACAGCAAACCCATTCTTTTTGGGCATATCCACATCGAGCAAAATTAAATCGGGTGTTTCATCTTGCGCTTTGATTAAGGCTTCTTCACCATCTTTTGCTTCTACATGGTCGTAACCTTCATATTCCAAATAACGTGCTAACAAAGTTAAGTTATCGGGTCTATCATCTGCTACTAGAATTTTGAATTTTCTTTTTTCAGGTCCCGTATTTTTTAGAGGCTGGGTAGATTGCTTCATCTCTTCAATATCACGCGAGATGATTTGATAAATGCGTTCCGGGCGAATCGGTTTAATCAAAACTTCATTTACCTTCAAACGTGAAGCAGTTACTTTCAGACCTGGCACATCATAGGCTGTTACTAAATATGTGCGTGAAGGTTTTCCGCCCGGGTGGTCACGTAATTTTTCAATTAATTCCAAGCCGGTCATTTCCGGCATAATCATGTCTGTAATTAAAATATCCACCCCTTTGTCCTTCACTTTTTCTAAGGCTTCACTACCATTGGTAGCAGAAACCACTTCTGCCGCTGAACCCAATTGACCCAAAGCACGTGCCAATGTTGCGGCAGTGGATGGGTGGTCATCTACAATCAAAATACGAACCTGAGGAGTAGTTGGAGAAGTTTCAGTTTTTGACATGCTCCCATTTTCGCTGGAATCCTGCTAGAGAACGATAGGGTTTAAGGCAAAAAGGTTGGCAAAAGTTGGAGGGATCAAAAAACCGCCTCTCCCTAAGGGTGAAGCGGGTTCTGTCTCCTTATACATTTACTAATCAGCGACGAGTCTGTATCCCGTGCCGCGAACTGTGATAACACGGCTGGGATTGCGTGGGTTGTTTTCAATTGCCTGACGCAGTTGATGAATGTGCCATTTGGTAAGTTCTTGCGCCTCGCGCATTTCGGCTTGTGCGCCTTGTGCTTCTGCCACAAGCGTTTGAAAATCCACTACGTTTGGTGCATGGCGTGCTAGCACAACCAAATAATCAAATGAAGTCGGCGGTAAGTTGACCGTTTCATCTTTAATTGTGACGCGTCGTGTATGTAAATCTAAAACCAATAAGCCATGTTTGATGAAGCGCTCTTCTTTTGAATCTGGCAAACTTGGTGTTGATGTTTCTTCACCGTTTTCGAGTTGCTTTAATTCATTTTGTAATTTTTCAATTTCATCTGTAATTTCACGTTTACGTTTTTCTTTTTGTTGATTCAGCAAAATAGTTTTTGCTCTTTCTAGGATGATTTCTGGCTTTAACGGTTTTAATAAATAATCGGTTGCGCCGCGCCGTAAGGCTTCGACGGCTGAATTAATATCAGGCTGGGCAGTGAATAAAACTACCGGCAGAGATGGATTGATTTTATGAATATATTTAAGTGCATCTAGCCCTGCAATGCCGGGCAAGCGCAGGTCTGTGAAAACCAAATCAAATTTTGTGGTTTTTAAATAATCTAAACCTTGTTCGGCGCTTTCAGCAGTGGTGACTTCAAAACCGGCTTGTTGCAAAATACGCGCGAGCGTTTTTCGCAGGCTGGCTTCATCTTCAATAATGAGGATATGACCTGTAATTTTCATGCAAGGTCCAATTCTTTGGTGGGCAACCAAATGCGGAAGGTGGCACCTAGACCGGGGTTATTTTCAGCGGTAATGCGCCCATGATGTTTGGTGATGATGTCATATGTGATAGTTAACCCAAGCCCTGTACCTTTGTCTTTATCAGTTGTAAACGCTTCAAAAATATTTGACAAAATATTTGTAGCGATGCCTTTGCCGTTATCTGAAATTGTGATTAGGGCTTCTTCTGTTTCAGGTAGATACTCGGTGTAAATTGTTAACTTACCACCGGCTGTCATTGCTTCAACAGCATTAATGACGAGGTTAAGGATGGCTTGGCGAATTTGGTCTGTGAGTGCGGGGATGGGTTGTAATTCCGGGTCTGGAAAAAATTCAAATGTGATTTGGTTGTGGCGTAGATGAGAAGCAACCAATGCATAGACATCTTCAATTAAAGCATTGAGTTGAGTTTGTCGAAAGTCTTCTATACGGATGGGGCGGTAGGTGTCGCGCAGGCGTTTAATCATATTAGCCATCCGTTCTGATTCGCCTAGTACGATGTTTAGGTCTTGTTTGCCTTGTTCTGAAATGCCTTGTTCTTCCTTTAATAGGAAGAGCGCGTTTTGAATGGCTTGTAGAGGATTGTTTAATTCATGGGAAACAGAAGCAAGCAGGCGTCCGATAGCGGCGAGGCGTTCGTTTTGAATCAACTGATTGCGCATGGCTTTTTCTTGTTGCAAAGCGTTTTGCAAAGTTTCGTATAAATCTGCTTTTTGAAGCGCAATCGCAAGTTGGTCTGCGATTACGCTAACCAATTGCAAATCACGTGCAGTAAATGTTTTTGGCGGGGCTTGTTGAATATCTAAAATACCGAAGAGGCGTTCGCCGATTTTCACCGGTATCGCCATTTCAGATTTTGTATCTGGTAATAACGGATGGTGAACAAAAAACATAACTTCTTCTACATTGTTGGTAAAGAAAGGCAATAAGGTTTCTGCGGCATAGCCAGCAATGCCTTGCCCGGCTTGTAACTTTGCTTTTTGTTCAAGCAGTTTTTGACCAATCTCGCCGCTTGCGGCTTGAATGATTAATTCTTTCGTAGCAGGTTCAATGATGTATACCTGAACGTGATAGTATCCAAAATTTTTCTGTAGCAAACTGACTACGTCATCAAGGAGTTCATTTGCATTTAATGCCACCAAGCCTTGATTGATGCGATACAAGGCATTCGTTTCTCTTAAGGATTGTTGTGTGCTTTCGAGTAAATGAGCATTTTCAATGGCTATCGCGGCTTGCACACCAAGCGCGTATAGCAAATCTTGCTCGTGTTTCGTAAAAGCATTTGGGTTTTGACTTTGAATACTTATGGCGCCGAGTTTTTGTTCACCACTTACAATCGGCGTAACGAGTAATGAACGAAACTTTGAATTTGAAACTGATTTGATAAAGCGTTCATCTGTATTAATATCGGTGATATTAATCGTTTTAGCCCTGGTGATGGCTTGCCCGGCAATGCCTTCTCCTAAGCGCATTTGAAGGCGCCTTTCGGAGGCTTCCTGAAATCCGCTAACGGCTTTGGCAATTAAATATTCTTTTTCATCATCAAGAATATGAATGACGGCTTGCTCTGCGGCTGGGATTAATTTTTTTGCTGAGTCAACAATCAATTGCAAAATGTTTGAAAGCCCGACGCGTTCGGCTTGGCTTAATGCAATTGAGATTTGGGATAATGCATCGGCTTCGTTTAGCTGACTTTTGAGTTCATCGTCTCTTTCAGTTTGATTGCGATAATAGGTACTCAGCCAACCTGAAACCCCACCAATTAATGTAAGGATGAGCGCGCCTAAAACAAAATCAGTATCTAAAATGAAGACCCAATTAAATCCGCTAGCATTCAAAATAAATGCGTATGTAGAAAACGAAAGAATTGCGATTAATACCCCAATGCCGCTTCCGAAAAACCAACCTGCCAGCCCAGCAGGTAGCAGACTCAATGCGCCACTATATTCTGATTTGAACACGATGACGAAAGCAATGTGTAAGAATGCGAAAAATAAAACAATCCCCCACTTCATCACAGGCGATTTGGCGCTTGGTTTCATAACCGTTATTTTAGCACTCTGTGAAGTGGGGGATTTCATTCGCAATATCCCTGTAAGTATCAGTTCTTAGCCATAGAGAACACGGAGGTCACAACAGAGATTTTCTCAAAGGTCTCTGTGTGCTCTGTGGCTAGTTTTTATTTTGCATATTCTGTAGAACGAGTTTCACGAATCACTGTCACACGAATTTGACCGGGGTATTGCATAGTCTCTTCAATTTTCTTAGCAATATCGCGTGCCAATCTTGCAGAGGCTAAATCGTCAATGGTTTCAGGTTTGACGAGAATACGAACTTCACGACCCGCTTGAATAGCAAAGGCTTGTTGCACACCATCAAAAGACATAGACATTTCTTCTAATGAACGAATGCGTTTGATATACGCTTCTAAATCCTCACGACGTGCGCCGGGGCGTGCACCTGAAATCGCATCTGCCGCTTCGGTGATAACTGCTTCTACAGTTTCTTGGTCAACTTCATGGTGATGAGAAGCGATGGCGTTCAACACAACAGGGTGGACTCCATAACGTTTACAAAATTCCGCACCAAGCCCCGCATGTGTCCCATCTTGATTATGGTCCATGGCTTTGCCAATGTCATGTAAAAAGCCACCAAGTTTTGATAACTCAACATTTGCACCAATTTCAGCCGCGAGAATCCCCGCAAGTTTAGAGGCTTCAACTGCATGTGCCAATTGATTTTGCCCATAAGACGTTCTGAATTTCAAACGCCCCATCATGCGCAACACTTCTGGATGCAAACCTGTCACGTTGGCTTCATACGCGGCTTGTTCGCCCGCTTCATTGATTACTTTTTCAACACCTTTTGTTTCATCTTCAATTACTTTTTCAATGTGAGCAGGATGAATTCTTCCATCCAAAATTAATTTTGCTAAAGCGCGGCGTGCAATTTCACGACGCACAGAATCAAAACATGAAATCGTTACAGAATCTGGCGTGTCATCCACAATCACATCAACACCAGCGGCTTGCTCAAAGGCTTTGATGTTACGTCCGTTACGACCAACAATGCGCCCCTTCATTTCTTCACTTGGCAAGGTAACCACTGCACGAGTCACTTCAGCTACATGTTCAGATGCCACTCTTTGAATCGCATCTGCGATTAATTTTCTTGCTCGTTTTTCCCCTTCTTCACGCGCTTCCGCTTCAATTTGACGGATGATTCTCGCCATGTCACCACGCGCTTCTTTTTCAACAGCGGCAAACAATTCTTTTTTGGCATCATCTTGCGTCAACTGCGAAATTTGTTCTAACTTCTTTAATTCATCTTCATATAACTTCTCAATTTCATTACCACGTTTATCCACTTGTGATTGGCGTTTGTTCAACGCTTGTTCACGTTGCTCAATTTTGTCAAAGCGCGCATCCAATTCCGTGCGGCGTTTTTCAAGGCGGTCAGTTTCTTTATTTAATTCAATCCGCCGTTCTTTAATTTCACTCTCTGCCGCTTGAATAATTTTGGTTGAATTATCTTGCGCGCCTTTCACAATCATATTGGCTTGGGTTTGCGCGGCTTTCAAAATATCATCCGCTTTATCTTGTTTGGCTTTAGCGGCACGGTCTGCTTGATAGCGATGGAAAAAATATCCCGCTAAAATGCCGATGATTAAGACCAGTACCATGATTAATATATCTACTAGGTTCATGTTAATTCCTCATCTTCGTAATGTGTTTCTTCTGTGTGCATCTCGTTCCAAATTTGCGTAACCACGCTGATAGACACAGAATATGGGAAGCCGCGCCTTGCTAAATATTCGGATAGTTTCTTACGAAACTCGCCCCATTCCAGACTTTTGAATCTGGGTGCTCTTTTTCGAGCAGATTCATAGGCTAGGGCATTTTCATCCACATCGGCGACGGCGTTTTTTACAGTTTCTTCATCCAATCCTTTTTGACGAAGTTCCATCGTCAAAACTCTTTTGCTTCTTGGGCGAAAGGTGCTTCTATTTTCTACCCAAGTTTTTGCAAACTGACCATCGTTTGCCAATTTATTTTCACGTAGTCTTTCTAGGGTTTGCTCAATAATGTGTTCTGAATATTCATGTTTGAGCAAATTTTGTTTTATTTCTTTTTCCGAACGTGCGCGATAACTTAAAAATAGTAATGCTTGTTGTAAGGCTCTTTCACCGTCATCTTTATTTCTTAGTTCGTTTATTTTTTCTTCGGTTAGTACATCGCCAACTTTCAACCACGCGGCTGTGATGCGTGCCAACCCGAAGGCGAATTCTCCATCGAGATGGATGTTGACTCGATTGCGATTCTTTTGCGGCTCGATGGCAGTTATTTTTTTCATATTAAACACACACAGCCGAGACCTCCGACGAATCGGCGCCTCGGCTGTGGAAAATGTCTGGGTGGCTGACCAGTTCCCAAAGTCTAGTAATGAAGCGTTTGGGGTAGGTCAAAATTACGTGACGAGTCAGATGTCACGTTCGGCACTAAGGGTTTAGGGTGAAGCCAATGGCTTGTTCAATTTTTTTCCTATTGGTTGCAATAGCACTTCACAAAATATCTCCCAAAACCGGGGGAGGAGCGTGCGCGATTTTCCAGAAAGTTTCAATCAAGGCGCCACAGGGTGGCGGAAGGTTTCTAATGTATGTCTTAATTATACATGAATTTTAAGAACTGTTAACATGAAATCTTCGTTTCAAAATGGGTGCCTCGGTTTGGAGATTCCTTTTTATATTAATGCAGAATGAGAATGTGGTTCTTTGGAAGATAGGCTATGTTTGTTCGGTATAATTTAATCCTTCTTTAATTTTTAATTTTGGAGGCATCATGGTTGAAGTACAACCCGAACAAGCGGGGGATGTAAAAAAAATTCGTCGCTTTGTTGCTTTTATTGGGGTGTTTTTGTTGTTGATAAGTCAGTTTTTGGTGTTTTCACAACCAACTTCTGAAGAGATTGTTTTTCCGCCTTATTTAGGGTTTGCAATTTTTGGTGTGTTTATTTTAATTGTTAGTCAGTTGATTCCGACAAATGCTTTTTGGCTTAGGTTATCTTCACGTCGGATTTTTGGGGATAGAGTTTTTTGGCTTTTCGTAGCTTTGTTATTGTCTGTGACGACAGCTTTGGCGCTCAATGCCTTTATGGTATATCGGCGGCTTAATTATATTCCGCTGGTGACGGTTTGGTTATTAAGCGGGATATGTTATGTATATGCTTTTGCAAAATCAAACTCACCTTTTGATTTGGCGAAAATTGGGGAATGGTTTAAGAAACATCGCAACGAGATTCTTTCTGTATTTTTTGTGATGGTACTTGCGGCAATTCCTCGTTTTTATTTGCTTGGAAAAATCCCGCGTGTGTTAGATGGTGATGAGGGTTCAGTCGGTAATTTTGCCCGCGCGACAGTTGCTGGTGGACTGACAAATCCATTTGCCTTATGGGAAAATTTCGGCTCGCTTTATTTACAGTTAATTAATATCTCTATGAAGTTCTTTGGTTACAATGCCTTTGGACTAAGGTTGTTGCCAGCCATTGGCGGTGTATTAGCTGTGCCGGCTGTGTATCTTTTTGCTCGTTGGTTAGGTGGGAGAAGAATTGCGATTATCTCGGCAATTATGATTGCAATTTCGCATTCTCATGTGCATTTTAGCCGTATTGCTTCTGTAGCCTATATTCAAGATGCTTGGCTGATTCCACTTGAACTATATTTCTTAATCAGTGGGTTACAAAAGCGCCAATCATGGAGAACTGCATTGAGTGGCGTGTTAATTGCAATTCATTATTCTGTTTACTTAACATCTCAAATTATCACTGGGCTTGTATTCATTTATATGTTGATTGCATTAATTTTTTATCGCTCATGGTTTAAGGAGCGTTTTTCTCAAGCTTTAGCTTTTTGGGGGGGCTTCCTTATTACAATTCCGCCTTCTGTTATTTATGCTTACCAAAACCCAAATGAATTTATGAATCGGCTTGGAAACAGCGGTACTTTCCAAACCGGTTGGCTAGAAAACACAATGCAAGCCACAGGGCAAAGCGCTTTTCAAATTCTATCCGAACGTGTAATTCATGCTTTTTTATCACTGTTTTACTACCCTGCCCTTGATTTTTATGGTTCTCCTTCCCCCATGATGAGCACAATTTCCGGCGTGATGTTATTGGCTGGTTTGGGAATAATTCTTTGGCAGATTCGAAATCCGGCTTATTTACTTTTGAATGGCTACATTTGGGGCTCTGCTGTTGCTATTGGCGTGTTTGCTACACCTCCTTCCGCGGATTCATACCGTATGTTAATGGCACTACCTGCTGCAGTCATCATTGCGGCAATTGGTATAGATAAAATTCTTGAGGCAATCGGTTTAGAATGGAAGATTGCGCGAACCGCTTATTCATTTACCATCACAGCTATTCTTACAAGTTTATTATTCTTCAACTTGTGGACGTACTATGCTGAATTTGCCGGTCAATGTCGCTTTGGCGCAGACTTAGCTGGGCGTTTCGCAACCTACCTTGGTGTTCAATTGCAAGAAATTGATAACGAAAACCGAGTTTATATGCTCAGTAATGATTATTATTTTCATGGAAGCCATCCCTCCACACTTTTTCTCAGTTTACGCCCTGTCATTAATTTTACAGACTCAATTAATACACTTGATGCAGTCTCTGGTGAAACTGTTATTGCACCACCAGACCGTATTGAAGAATTAGAAGAATGGGCACGCCAACACCCTGGCGGTCAACTTCATTACGAATACGATTGTGAAAGAGTTATTTTGCTTTCGTATCGCGTCCCATAACGAGGCGCATTGGACCCGCGTGAATATGAAATCATGTTCCATGTCGAAGACCATCACTGGTGGTATCGCGGCATGGAGAATATTACAAAAAAACTAATCAATCAATATATACACCCGGCATCTAAATTAAAAATTTTGGATGCCGGGTGTGGTACTGGCGCGGCGATGACGACCTACTTAAAAGAATATGGCGAAGTGACTGGCATAGATTTATATCCGCAAGCCTTAGAGTATTGCCGTAAACGCAATGCCAAACTTCTAGCACGCGCCTCTGTCCTTGACCTGCCACTTGCTACTGCTTCGTTTGACCTT
>JAEURF010000069.1 GCA_016789205.1 Anaerolineales bacterium | reverse complement strand
AACGTTTTCAACAAAAAGAAATCCCCGATGAAATGCCCGAATACAATTTGCAACCCAATCAAACCATTGTGGATGTCATCATCGCAAACAAAATGGCAGAAAGCAAAAGCAAGGCGCGCAGTTTGATTGAACAAAAAGGCATTAAATTAGATGGCGAAGTAATTGAAAAAGATATGCCATTTCCACATGCAGGTGTGTTACAAGTTGGAAAAAGAAAATTTTTAAGAGTGAAATAAAAAAAAGCGATGAGGAAACTCGTCGCTTCTTTCTTAAGGGGATACTTGATTCTGCTTTTCAGCTTTTGCTTTGCGGTAAATTAGATTGAATAATCTCAGGTTCCATGTCAAGGATTCTTTGAAATTCACTCACAACACGTGGGTCAAATTGCTTACCTGAAAGGTCTAAAATATATTTACACGTATCTTTTTGGTTCCAAGCTTTACGGTAGGGTCGGTCTGAAAGTAATGCGTCCCAAACATCCACGATAGCGAAGATGCGCGCGGCAAGCGGAATCTCTTCCCCTTTTAATCCACGCGGATATCCATTTCCATCCCACCATTCATGGTGACAATATGGAATATCTACTGCGGCACGTAAATAGGGGATTGGATATAGCAATTCGTATGCATATTTTGGATGCTTACGCATTTCGTTCATTTCATCTTCGGTTAATGCGCCCGGCTTGCGTAAAATGTTATCGGAGACGCCCATTTTTCCAATATCATGGAGTAATGCCCCGCGACGAATGTGAGTCAATTGAGAGTCAGGGATGCCCATGCGTTGTGCCAATTCTAAAGTCAAGTTCGTGACGCGATGTGTATGTCCTTGTGTTTCTTTATCGCGTAATTCCAATGCTTTTCCCCAGCCTTCTAGGGTAGTGTCATAAGCAAGTGAAAGTTCTTGATTACTCCGTTGTAAATTTTCAAATAACTGGGCATTGTCAATTGCAATCGTAGCTTGTCCTGCTAAGGTTTGCACAAACTCAATCCAATCATCATTTGGCGTAAAAGTTTTCTTAAAATACATTTCAAGCACGCCGCGCGTTGTGCCTTTGCTAAAAAGTGGCAAAGCATAATAACTTACAAAATTTTCTGTTTTGTCTTGATTCGTTTCATTACTTAAATCTTTTATGTGAATTGATTTGCGATTGAGCAAAATTTGAGTTGCCAGCCCATCCCCTATACTTATAGAAGCCTGAGTAGATTCTTGGTTTTGAAACCCGCTGGCGGCTAACGAATCTAGCATTTGACTATCTGGATTAAATATTAAAAACGAAGCGGCGCTCACGCCCATTTTTGTCAGCAAATGTTCAAGAATAATATTGAGCGTAATGCGTAAGTCAAGGCTCGATGTAATTGCAGTATCAATTTCGCGCAAAGTCGTGAGGCGTCGAATTTGATTTTCACTTTTTTCAAAAAGATTAGACCGATAAATTGCGTTCCCGGCAATTTCCGCAATCGTTGTCATTAAACGAACATAGTCCTCTTCAATGTGGCGCGGTTTTTTTATACCGACAATAATGACACCAATGATTTCATTTGCTGTGCGAATTGGCACAGCGATTCCGCCCCAGCCTGCGCCAATAAATTCAGCATTTTCAGGAGCGGCAATTGGATCTATGTTGAACTCGAAACTTGTGTGAGGTTGCCCACTCGCATAGACATGCCCGATAATGCCTTCGCCCGGTTTGTAAGTTGTCTTTGGAATGTTGGCTAACATTTTGCTTGATGCACGCGAGGTGAGTGCATTCGATTCTTCATCATAAAGAAAAATGGTTGCCATTTCCGTTTTCATAATCGTTTCTATTTCTCGTAACAAAATCGGAAACATTTCGTTTGTATCTTGTGCGGCACGTAATGCCGAAGATACACGACTGACTGTTTCAAGTTCTTCAAGCCTTTGTTTGGTTTCAGTATATAACCTTACATTTTCAAGTGATGTAGCCGCTTGTTGCGCGAAAGTTTGTGCCGCCACCGCATCATTTTGTGTGAAGGCATTGGGTTTTTTGCTATCAATCGTAATATAGCCAATCACTTGCCCGCGTGAAATTAATGGGACACCCATCCAACCGCGAATATGTTCTGTGTCTCCCCATTTTTCAAAGCGTGTATCATCCCAGCAATCGTCAATAATTAATGTTTGTGCAGTTTCTTTAACTGCTTTTAACAGTGCATCATTTGCAGAGAAATATTGATTCAAAGCTTTTTCAGGATGAGGCAATCCGCTTTCAGCCGTTAAGCGTATCAGATCACCTTCGATTTCTAAAATCGAAGCACTATCATACGGTGTAATTTTATTTAACCATTCCAAAATCGCTTGATATAAAGAAGGCAAGTCAAGCGGATTTGTCAACGCGGTGGCGGCTTGCCTTACCATATCGGCTGTCTCAACCCGTTTTTTTTCTAACTCAAACAAACGCGTATTTTCAATTGCAATTGCCGCCTGATTTGCAAACGTTTGAGCAAGCGCGGCAAATTCATCATTAAAGTAATTAGGTGTGCGGCTATCAAGGTTTAGAAATCCGATTAACTTTTCTTGTGCCATTAATGGAATGCCCATCCAACTGCGAATGTAACTTGTCTCTTCAAAAATAACAAAGCGCTCATCCGATTGAACATCCGCGATAATTTTGACCTCACGCAGTTCATCCAATCCGCCCCATTTCTTCGTGTTGACCTGATACTGTCTCCCAATCATTTCCTTCGGGATGTTTTTCCCTGCTACAATTTCTACACTTCCATTATTAATTAACTCAATAGATGCACTATCATATTCGATGAGTTTATGTAGGGTTGAAAAGATTTTTTCAAACAAATTATTTAAATCAACATAATGTGTCAACTCCATGGTTGACACGCGTAAGACTTCATCACGGTGGCGTGAAACTTCTTCGGCTTTCTTTTGCTCTGTGATGTCTAAGAGAATGCCTTGCCAAAACAGCGGCTTGCCATCTTCCCCTTTGACAAGCGAAGCGTCTTCTTTAATCCAAACATAATGCCCATCACGGTGTCGGAGTCGATACTCAATTCGAAATGCTTCGCCAGTTTGGTTTGTGCGTTTATCTTCATTAAGTACGCGTTCTTTATCATCCGGATGTAATGAAGTAGTCCACATGTCTCTGCCATTTTTTGTCCACTCTTTGGCAGTGTACCCAACCAAGTCTTTTATACGCGGACTCATATATTGTGTAGATTGTTCATCATTAAACACATCTATAAATACAACCGCTGGAAGTTGCTCAACCAATTCGCGATATTCTTCTTGTACTTTTGTCTTTGTATTTGCAACTCTTCGTTCGTTGATTTTCAAAAGGATATATAAAATTAAAGAAGTTGCGCCAACGTAAAACCAACCTTTGTATGTTTGCGCTGTGGAGAGTTGTCCTGGCTCACGGAATGTCGTTAATAAAATGGTATCCGTTAATAGAATCCATAGGATGCCTGCTGTCAGGTATATAAAAGCAATTCTAAAAGCCGAAAGGCGATTCTGTTTCTTCATAATCGTTATATTTATAACGATTATAGGCTTTTTTCTTATAAATAACATTTCAAACAAATTTGGATTAATAACAAAAAACAGACTCTAAGATGAGTCTGCTTTAGAGGCGTCGACGGGATTTGTCGCGAAGCATCCCTGTGGGAAACCCGTGAATGAGGGTTTTGCAGTAAGTCCTCTGAAAGAGGATACCACTTGGTATAAAAAAAAACAGACTCTACGACGAGTCTGTTTTAGAGGCGTCGACGGGATTTGAACCCGTGAATGAGGGTTTTGCAGACCCTTGCCTTACCACTTGGCCACGACGCCATATTTATTTATACATAGAAAGGATTGCCGACCGAATTTTATTTCAATCTGCAATCCTCCATGTTTGAGCGGGCGATGAGATTCGAACTCACGACCTTCTCCTTGGCAAGGAGACGTTCTACCACTGAACTACGCCCGCATATTTTCTTGGCTATATTCCGTTCATTATTTGCCGAGAGTGCCGAGACCCAGGATCGAACTGGGGACACCGCGATTTTCAGTCGCGTGCTCTACCTACTGAGCTATCTCGGCAAATTTATTCTGTTGTTAAGCGTCCGTGATTTTACACGTAGAGTTATAGATTGTCAAGAAATGTATAATTTATTGCTGTATGATTATTTCCAATTTCAAATTTTTCTTGACTTTTTGCCGTCACTTCGATATAATTTAGGGTTGCTGTCCAAAAGGGCAGTTTAATTCGTTTATCAACCCATCCAAAAGAAGCTAGGAGAGAAGAATGGCATCTTCTTTGCCCCAAAAAAGTTACGCACGTATTCCTGTTCAACTTGATTTACCCAACTTAATTGAAGTACAACTTGATTCTTTTGAAAGATTGAAACGAGAAGGTCTTGGTGACCTCTTGCATGAAATCTCACCAATCGAGTCATACAACAAAGGCATGAAGCTATTTTTCCCAAGCCGAAGCCCTGAATCACAACAATGGGGATTGAAATATCGTTTTGGTGAACCCAAACATACAATTGAAGAATGTGTCGAACGTGATTTGACCTATGCAAGCCCGCTATATGTTTCTGTTTTATTGGCTGGACCCGATGTGCCAGAACCAATTAAACAAGATATTTTCTTGGGTGATTTCCCCGAGATGACAGATAAAGGCACCTTCATCGTTAATGGTACTGAGCGTGTGGTTGTCTCACAATTGATTCGTTCTCCTGGTGTTTATTTTGAAGCCCCAGCAGACCGCGCAACGGGACGTTTGCTTTCTATGGCAAAACTCATCCCAGACCGTGGCGCATGGATGGAATTTGAAACCCGCAAATCTGACTACATTATTCTAAAATTCAACCGCAAACGTACAGTTCCTATTACTGTGTTTTTGCGCGCGCTTGCCGCAGTCAATGATGGCATCAAAGATTCTCCTATCAAACACGGCACAGATGAAGAAATCCTTTCCATTTTTAAGGATGTAGATAATAACCCTGACCGTCTATTCATTGCTTCTACTATTAAACAAGAACCTGACTGGGATTTGACCAATCACAGCATTGCTGAAGCTGCCTTGATTGAGTTCTTCAAGAAGATGCGCCCTGGCGACCCTGCTACATTAGATAATGCCCGCCAATTTTTGGAAGAACAATTATTTGACCAACGCCATTATGACCTTGAACGCGTCGGTCGTTATAAACTCAACCAAAAACTTGATTTGAATATTCCAATTCCACATCGCAATATTACAAAGAGTGACATCATTCGTTTGATTCGCCGCATGATTCAAATCAATAATGGAAAAGAACGCTCAGACGATATTGACCACCTCGGCAATCGCCGCGTCAAAACTGTGGGTGAGTTGATTCAAAACAAATTACGCATTGGTCTGCGCCGTATGGAGCGCGTGATTAAAGAGCGTATGTCTATTCGTGACCAAGAACAACTTTCTCCAGTCACATTGGTCAATATTCGTCCTGTCGTGGCCGCCTTGCGTGAGTTCTTTGGTTCATCACAACTTTCACAATTTATGGACCAAACCAATCCATTAGCTGAGTTACGCCATAAACGTACACTTTCCGCATTGGGACCTGGCGGTTTACGCCGTGAACGCGCCGGCTTTGATGTGCGTGATGTGCATCACTCCCATTATGGACGTATTTGCCCAATTGAAACGCCTGAAGGTCCAAACATTGGTTTAATTGGACGTTTGGCTTCGTTTGCGCGCGTCAATGAATATGGCTTTATTGAAACACCTTATCGCAAGGTGTATAAAACGATGCCCGGTTCCGATGAGCGTTTAGAAGGTCGTACATTGCGCGAAGATGTATATGACCCAAAATCAGAAGAACTGCTTTTCAAAGCAGGAACCGAAATCGACACGAAAGTTGCTAAGAAATTAGCAAAACTTGAAGAAGTTAGCATTGTCCCATTTGTTTCAGATGAAATTTTATATCTTTCAGCAGATGCTGAAGACAAATTTACGATTGCTCAAGCAAACTCAACCTTAACAGAAAACAAAGAATTTTCTCGAGAACGTATTTCATGTCGTTACCACTCCGGCTTTATCTTCTCAAATGCCGAATCGATAGACTTTATGGATGTTGCACCGCATCAAGTCGTCGGTATTAGCGCCGCCTTAATTCCGTTCCTTGAACATGATGATGCAAACCGCGCTTTGATGGGTTCCAACATGATGGCGCAAGCTGTACCTTTAGTGCGACCTGAAATTCCGCTCGTTTCTACGGGGATGGAGGGTCATGCCGCCTTAGACTCTGGTCAAGTGGTGGTCGCTGAAGCGGATGGGGAAGTTGTGTCGGTTACAGGGTCAAGCATCACCGTAAAAGAGAAGCGTAGTGGAAATCGCGTTTATCAATTGCGTAAGTATCAACGTTCCAATCAAAGTACTTGTATTGACCAACGCCCATCTGTTGTGAAGGGGCAAGTCATCAAAGCTGGCGATATTATTGCGGACTCTTCCTCTACTGAAAGCGGAAAACTCGCGCTCGGTCAAAATGTGGTGGTTGCTTTCCTTTCATGGGAAGGTGGCAACTTTGAAGATGCAATTTTGCTTTCTGAACGTTTGGTGCAAGAAGACCGCTTTACGTCTGTGCATATTGAAAAATATGAAGTGGAAGCACGCGATACAAAATTGGGTCCTGAAGAAATTACGCGCGACATTCCTAATGTCGGTGATGATGCGATTAAAGATTTAGATGAAAGCGGAATCATTCGCATTGGCGCGGAAGTTGGACCCAATGATATTTTGGTCGGCAAGATTACACCAAAAGGTGAAAAAGAATTAACCCCAGAAGAAAGATTGTTGCGCGCTATCTTCGGTGAAAAATCTCGTGACGTGAAAGATACATCCTTGCGTATGCCTCATGGTGAACGCGGTAAAGTGGTTGATGTGAAAGTGTTTACCCGTGAAGATAATTCCGACCTTTCTGCTGGCGTAGATATGATGGTGCGCGTTTCAGTGGCGCAACGTCGCAAGATTACGGCTGGTGACAAAATGGCAGGACGACATGGAAATAAAGGTGTCGTTTCTCAGGTTGTGCCAGTTGAAGATATGCCTTTCCTTGAAGATGGTACACCTGTTGACATCATTTTGAATCCGTTGGGTGTGCCGGGTCGTATGAACATTGGTCAGGTATTAGAAGTTCATTTAGGTTGGGCGGCGAAGCGAATGGGCTTCCGAGCTGTCACTCCAGTATTTGATGGTACGACTGAAGAGCAAATTGAAGCCGAACTCGCTCGCGCTTGGATTATTGACCAAGCATGGAAGGAAGCGGCTGAACGTGCTTGGGAATGGCTCAAAGAGCAAGAGTATGACCCGACCACTATTGAAGATGATGACGAAGTCCGACGTTTATATCTTGAACAATGGTTAGATAAACGCCGTTATGACATATACCGTTTGAATGAACCAGAATATGCGCATCGTGCTACCGCGCGTGAGTGGTTGCGTGAAAAAGGATATTCCAACCCAGATGAGATTTTGCTTGAAGACCGTGAGATTGCAAATAAAGACCCTGAGTTAGATGAATCTACTATCGTTGCATGTTTGCGTTTATGGCTTGAAGTTCATGGCGTAACGCGTCGTGTTGCTGAAGATAAAGTCTATGAGACTGCTCAAGAACTGGCAAAAGAAAAAGGAATTCCATTGCCAATTCTCGGTAAACAAATCTTACGCGATGGTAAAAGCGGTATTCGCTACGACCAATCGGTTACAGTTGGCGTGATGACAATTCTTAAATTGCATCACTTGGTTGAAGATAAAGTTCATGCACGTTCTACTGGTCCATACAGTCTTGTTACTCAACAACCGCTTGGTGGTAAAGCACAGTTTGGTGGTCAGCGCTTTGGTGAAATGGAAGTGTGGGCATTGGAAGCTTATGGTGCCGCGCACACGCTTCAAGAGATGCTTA
>JAEURF010000068.1 GCA_016789205.1 Anaerolineales bacterium | reverse complement strand
GTCTGGGATAGTTGTTGGCGGTGGTTGTGGTGTTGGTGTAGATGAGCTAGCACTGATTAAGTATTGGCTTGAACACCAACCAATTAAGGTACCAGTTTGGTTACGGACTTTGAACCACGCGCCATCCAAAGTTGAATCAATTTTTTCTACGAGTTCACCAAAGTACACCAAGCCAATCGATTCATGCTCGGTTCCTGGTCCGAGGCGCACTTTTAATGAAGGTGCGGCAGTGACGCGGTACCAATCTTTATCCTCTTGCTCAGGTGGTGGCGGAGGGGTATCTGGTGCAGTGGTTGCTTGTAAAAATTCACTAGAAGCCCAACCTGTTAAAGTTCCATCTGCTTTGCGGATTTTTAACCATGAACGGTCTGCATTTGCATCTAATTCTTGAACTACTTCATTGAGTAAGATGCTTCCGATTTGAGTGAAGTTTGTGCCGGCACCTTCACGTACACGTAATGATGCAGTTGTCACGCGATACCATTTGTTGGTTGGTGTTGGTTCAGGCGTTGGGTCTGGTGTAGGTGTAGGGTCAGGTGTGGGGGAGGGTGAGGCGGAAAGTCTTTGTAAATAGGCGGCAAAACTCCAACCCGTTAAACTTCCGTCTTTTCGTTTGATGTTCAGCCAAGTTTTATCTGGGTTTTCGCCAATTTTTTCAACAGTTTCATTAAATAAAATACTGCCGATTTGCTTGGCGTTCGCATCGGGTGCTTCGCGCACTCTAAGTGATGGCGAGGCAGTGACACGATAATCATTGCTTGGGGGCAAATCTGGAAGGGGTGTATCGCCGAGGGCAAATCTTTGCCGAAAGGCTTGCAGGTCACCATTGAAATAGTTAAGGTCTATGTTTTTGGATTCAACGCCATAAGGAAAGCCATCACCATTATCGGTGAATTGCCAAAATGTCCACGCTGTCCATGGTTGTGGAACGGTTGGACCTGTTGGGTTGTATGCGGCGACCCAGAGTGGGTATTGTTTGAAATAGTTTAGTGAGGCGGCTGGAATACCTTTAGAAATTGTGTTTTCAAGCCAATAATAATAGTTTGTGTAAACGCCGATTTCTTTAGGAGGTGTTAGTTGTTTGACACGTTCAATAAAGTTGTACCAATGTTGCCAACCTTTGTATTGCCCATTGTAATTATCTTCAAAATCTGCCCAGAGAGGTAGTTCACCAAAGTCGCCATTGAATACGGAGACCCATAATTCAGCTTGCTGTTTTGGGTCTATGCGGCTGTCGTAAAACCAATAAGAGCCGCGAGGAATACCTGCGGCTTTTGCCTCGCGCCAGTTAACTTTGAAATCTCGGTCTATCCATAAGTTTTGCCCAGCGCGGATGATGGCAAAGCCTGCACCGGCTTGGCGCATTTGTCTAAAATTTATGCCTTGCGGAGTTTGGGGGTCGTCTTGATAAAAACTAACATCGGTACCGATGACTCTGTCTGCCATAATTTTCTCCTTGTCAATGTTACAGTGTAAGGCGGATTATTTAAGATTATACCAAAGGCAAAAAATTAAATTGCATTTTCAAAATGAGTTATTTTCGGGTTTTGTTTGCCTTCAATTGCAATCACATCAATTTGCCAGTGATTGATATTATTTTCAGCGGCGTAATGTTGCGCAGCATTGAGCATGTGTTCACGTTTGCGGGCGGTGATTTGTTGCTCAGGGAAAAAGTTTTTGCTGGATGTTAATGTTTTTACTTCTACAAAAATGGTCACATCTTTTTGTTTTGCAATAATGTCAATTTCACCATATGGCGTGCGGACGTTTTGAGAAATAATTTCATACCCATGTTCTGCAAGCCATGTTGACGCAGTCTCTTCGCCCCACTTACCGAGTTGCTGATTATGTTTGCTCATTACGAAAACTCTTGTAATAATTTTCGCAGTTTTGTATTCCAATTACTTTTCTTTGGTCTGGAGCCATCCGTCATCATTTCATACAACCTCAACATCTTTTTAGTAGTTCGTTTAATATCATAAGCAGAAGAGGTTTGGCGGGCAGATTTGCTCATTTGGTTTCGCAGGTTTGGGTCAAGACAGAGGCGCGTGAGTTTTGCTGTGAAGGCGGGCAAATCATTTGTAGATAAAAATCCTGTGACGCCATCTTCTATCGTATCGCCAACTCCAACGGATTCGATTCCCATCACGGGTAAACCTGCTCCCATTGCCTCAATGACGGATAACGGGTGAACTTCTGTGACCGATGCCGTGACGAAGATGTCGCACATGGCAAGGTGTTGCGGAAGTTGGTCATAGGGGATTTTGCCAATCCATTGAATGCGATTTGAAAAATTTAATTCGTTAATTAAAGTTTCAATTTCTTCTTCATATTGTGCCACGCCGCCGCCGATCAGCATTAAATGAACATTTGGAATCGCTTTGGCAACACCTGTAAATGCTTCAATTAAGAAGGGTAGATTTTTTTCTAACGCAATTCGCCCGGCATAGACGAGAATGATGTCATTTTTTTTGTAGCCAAACTTTTTTCTATCTAGTGGCTTTGCTGATTTGAAATCTCTTAAATCGACACCATTGGGGACAATTTCGATGGGTTCTTCAACGCCTAATTCTTTTAAGACTTTTCCCATACCCGCAGATGGTGTGATAACCAAATCTACTGCTTTGCAAAATGAAGGCATGTAGGCTTGTAAGAGACTGTTGCTAACTTCATCCGGCATTAATGGCAAATAGGCTTGAGCATATAAATCATAGCGGGTGTGATTGGTAAAGATAATTGGAATTTGCATTGGGCGACAATATCTTAATGCCAAACGCCCGCTTAAGAATGGATGGTGTACATGCACTACATCCATTTTTTGTAAGAGTTTTCTGGCGGCGCGGGTATATCTTAAAGATAAAAAAAAGCCCGAGTCAGATAGAGGCACACCGGGACTGCGGATGATGTTTTTTTCATCGTCTTTGTAATCTAAATCTCCAAAGGTGAAGACGAAGACTTCATGTCCCTTTTTTTCTAAATATTCTTTATTAACCTCAACATAGTTGGTGATGCCACTGATGTAAGGTTTGTAACTATCTACCATCATTCCGATTCGCATGGGGATATGCTACGATATGCTAAGTTGAATGTCAAGGACTTGTTAGACTATTTCGACCAATCAGACTTATTATCTATCTCAATAAAGTCACAATGAAGCTGATTAAAAACAATCCGCCTGCAACATAACCTGCAATTTGTTCTGATGGAATAATCGTAAATGGCGGTGTTTCAAAACTTAATCCATCTACGGTGGCGAATTGTGGAATTTCTTGTTTGCCAATTAGGGCATCGCGTAACATTAGCACGTTTAGCGGGCGGTTATCTGGATGTAAAGACATTGCCCACAGTATCGCTTTTTCAACGCGAATGCTCAGGCTTGGATTAATTTCGCGCGGGGGAATCAGGCTTCTATTATTTAAGAAGCGTTTGCGTACTTCCGCTGGCGGTTCATTTGTCAATAAATGATAAAGCGTCGCGCCAAATGCAAAAATATCGGCACGCGGGTCGGTATGGGTGTCATCGCCGCCATATTGTTCAAGCGGAGTGTAAAGTGCAGTGCCTTGACCTTGAATGACTGTAATCGTCACTTCATCTGGCGCCATAATTTTTACCAAACCAAAATCTACAAGTTTGACCAATCCGCTTGGTGTAATTTTGATATTGCTGGGTTTAATATCACGATGAATGATGGGCGGATTTTGGTGATGGAGATAATCCAGCGCTTCAGCAATTTGCACAGCCCAACGTAAGACTTCATCCTCTGCTAAAAATGTTTTGTTGCGGCGTGCTTCTTGCATGAGTTGGCGTAAATCTTTGCCCGGCACATAATCCATGACGAGATAATCACGCATATCTTCTGAAAAATAATCAGAGACTTTTGGCAGGTTAGGATGGTCGAGACGCGCAAGTACAGAAGCCTCGCGAAAAAATTGTTCGCGAGCTTGTTCAAAAATATCGGAGGGGAGAGTCTGATTGTGCTCAACTTCTTTGATAGCACATAACCTACCTTGCAGACGATTATCTTCTGCAAGATAGATGTTGCCCGTGCCGCCTTGACCAATCTTTTCTTGAATGGTGTAGCGTTCGCGCAAGACTTCCCCGTTCTTCAACGATTGGGGCATCTTCTCCTTTTGGCTTGCCAAGGGATTTGTGCTGATTTGTGATATTTTCGGCGTGTATCACATTTTGTTACAATCTCATCATGCACAGAATTCCACTTTTCTGCTATATTATAAACTAATAAATACGGTAGGGATACAGCGAGTCCATTTATAACTTTGATGATAAATTGATTTGCTGTGCCTCTGCAATAAAAAAATATTTTTGTATTAAAATTCGCAAGTGAAATTTTATGAAAGGCGGTTAAGGAAGATTGTATGGAGCATGAAGCTGAATATCCCGTACTCGTCGCGCAGGATGGTCCTCTCAAAGGGGAACGTTGGTCGTTGGATCACACCGTAATGATTGGGCGCGACCCAACTTGTGACATTCAACTTCAAGATAGGCAAGTCTCACGTTTTCATGTGCGCATCACACCGACGCCAGAAGGCGTGACGATGGAAGACTTGGGTAGTAAGAATGGAACAAATCACAATGGAACTGAATTAACGGGACCCGTGATGTTGCAAGATGGTGATTTGTTGGGTGTAGCACTTGCACAACAATTTTTATTTTTAACATCAGATGCGACCATGCCTCTTGCAGAAGGTGGAGCGCGTTCTGGGCGTTTATTGATGGACCAAAAATCACGGCAAGTGTGGGTTAATCAACAACAACTTGTCCCGCCGTTATCTGCACAGCAATTCAAATTGTTGTGGATGTTATATGAAAAGCAAGGTCAAGTCGTTTCACGTGCAGACCTTGTCTCTATTGTTTGGGGTGAAGAGCAAACTGCCGGTGTTTCAGACCAAGCCTTAGATGCATTAATCCGCCGTTTACGCGATAGACTAGCAGTATTAGACCATGGTCATCAGTACATCAATACCGTGCGTGGACATGGTTTGCGATTAGATAATCCGCCATTAGGGGAATAAAAGATGGACGCACAATCAGAAAAAGTGTTAGCGCAAACTATTCGGGGCACGCGCATTGCTACTTTAGGGACAATGCGTGATGAAGCGCCGCAAGTTTCAATGGTGGCATATATTTTTGCAGATGATTTTTCTGCATTTTATATTTATGTCAGCCGTTTGGCACAACATACAGTTGATATGCAAAAAAAGAAAGAAGTCAGTTTATTGATTTGTGAAACCGATGATGGACGAAGCGACCCGCAAACTTTGGTGCGTGTGTCTATTCGTGGCAAAGCCGAACAAATTGAAAATGGCGCGCCCGGTTACATGCCTTTGAAGAAACAATATCTCGAACGCTTTCCAGAATCAGAACAATTATTCAAATTGGCAGATTTTAATTTCTGGCGCATTACCCCAAAAGGTGGCAGGTATGTGGCAGGTTTTGCCAAAGCCTACAACATCACCGCTGAAACATTGAAAGAAGTGTCGGAAAGATAAATCAACGTCCCGCAGGTTTTCAGAATTGAAAATAATTTTGAAGACAAACCTGCGGGACGGTTTTTATAGGAATCAACATGACTCAATTAAAACTTCTCGTTGTTTTTGCACATCCAGATGATGAATCAATGGGTATGGGTGCGACGATTGCCAAATATTCAGCAGGAGGCGTGGAGACACATCTCGTCTGCGCCTCACGCGGAGAAAGAGGCTGGGCTGGTGACCCCAAGCAGAACCCAGGCTTGAAGCGACTTGGCGAAATCCGCACACAGGAATTGGAAAATGCTGTCAATATTTTGGGAATGAAAAGTTTATCTTTCCTTGATTATATTGACGGTGATGTTGACAAAGCGAATCATAATGAAGCGATTGGAAAAATTGTCACACATATTCGTAGAATCAAACCGCAAGTGGTGGTGACGTTTGCCTCGGATGGCGCATATGGTCACCCTGACCATATTGCGATTGGACAATTTACAAACGCCGCGATTGTGTGTGCCGCAGATTCAACATACAAAGATAGTGAAAATTTTGAATCGCACCGCGTTTCAAAATTGTATTACATGGTGGATAGCGAAAATTTTATCAATTTGATTGAACCATTTATCGGTGACATGACCTTTCGTGTGGATGACCAAATTCGTGGCGAAAACCCATGGAAAGAATGGATGATTACCACACGCATTGATACTGCCGATTATTGCCGTACGGCATGGAAAGCGATTCAATGTCATCAAAGCCAATTGGCGACTTTGGGCGAACTCGCCAACGCGCATGAAGATGCGGCAGTGGCAGTATTAGCCATGCAAGGAACTTTTTTCCGTGCGTTTAGTTTGGTGAATGGGGGAAGAGAAGTGGAGACAGATTTGTTTGAAGGGCTGAGATAGTTAGAAGGCGATATTTTGTATTAAAAAGTGAGTGCTAATTTTTCTCTTGACTCAAACTCGACTCTTATCATAAAATCAATATAGACAAAATAAAGATGGATGATGTCTTACAAATTTCAAAAAACAAACTTCAAGGGAGGTTAACTAACATGAAAAAACTCAAACAAAACAAGCCTCTTCAATATTTATTAGGGGCAATTTTATTTATATTATTAAGTTGCTACTTGCCACAGCAAATCTTATTCTGGAAATTATGCACCGAACAAGACCAAGATATTCCTCCTAATACAGAGGTACTAGTTTCTGCTTGTAAAAGACCTGCATCAATAGGTGTCCCTGGTGGAGAAGCATTATTTGTCCGCGAAGTACGAACTGGTAAGATGTATTTATTAGATTTACGCACAGGAGAGAAAAGAAAAGTTCCAAATGACCCGCTTTTATTAGAAAAAGGAATTTTCCTTAGTTCAGATTTAGTATGGTTAGAAGGAAGCTTAGTACGTCCAGATAAGCCGCGCTATCGCCCTCACTATATTTTAGATTTAGTTGATGGTAAACGATATGAATTATTAGACCTTGATACTCTGCCTCGTTTAGAAGGTGGCAAGTTTGACCCTCAAAATTATAGTTATATTCAATCTGCTCAATATATTTACATTCATCATTCAAAAAATACTTTGATTGCTTTATCATCCGATTTTCGTACAAACCCAAATGGGAGGATTATATTTTCTGGATTTGCGATTAATACTGATTATGCAGAAGGGCTGGTGCAACTCACAAAAAGTTTCAATATGGATTATGAAATAATAGATTTTAGGCTTTATCGTACTGATGTTACTTCCCCAACAAATAAATTTGTTGCCAGATTTAATGGCATTTACCTCTCAAAAACGAATCAAAGAATCACAAGTGGGATGTATAATTATTTTAGAGGTTGGTATTATGATGACAGTGCCATTGTCGTACAAGATGGCGGCGACTATTTGCTTACTCTTCCTGGTATAAGTTATATTTACTATATACCAAGTCCAACGTTAAAACTAAATTTACCCTAAAACTTCATTATCGAAACAGGAGGATGACATGAAAGTACAACGTAATCTGTTCAAATGGATAGGGATAGCTTTTCTCTTTACTACATTTATCTCTTTTACATTCCTATTGCCACCTGCCTTTGCACAAGAAGAAAACACTGAAACAGAAACTCCTACTCCCTCTCAAACACCTCTCTCCCCAGAAGCTACACCTGAACCATTAGAAATCCCAGAAATTGAAAGTGAATCTAGCTTTCAAAGTTTTAGCTTACAATCTACTACAGAACTAGGTGGTGATTGGGCGGCACAAGTCAATATTTCAGATACAGTAGGCGAATCTTTTAAACCTCAAATTGCCGCAGATGGATTTGAAAATTTACATATTGTTTGGAGAGAAACTGTCAATGAAAATCAAGAAATTTTCTATACATGGATAGACGTAGATAAAACCACTCAATCCTTGCCTGTCAATGTATCTAATAGCCCTTCATTT
>JAEURF010000067.1 GCA_016789205.1 Anaerolineales bacterium | reverse complement strand
CAAGCCTTCACGGTCTGGGTCTTCGCCAAATGCAATTAACATTTCACGAACTGCATTTTCAATGCTAGGCATATCAATATCAGAATTTTGTGAGGTTTCAAAATCATCTTGTAATTCAGGGTTTGGCATAATCTCTCCAGATTTGCTGATTGTATCATTTGGAAATAAAAAGGACATCCAAATGGATGTCCTTTTGTTTATGGGGTTGATGTTGGTGTGGGTGAAGGATAATATGTAGGTGTTGGGCTTGAAGACTCTGTCGGCGGAGGGGATGTTGGGGTTGCAGTCGGCAGGTTGGTGGGAGTCTCTGAAGCGGTTGGGGGTACCGTCTCAGTGAGCGTGGGCATTATTTTCATAAAGGGAATTTCACCGAAAGCACGCAGTACGATGCCGTCAAACAGTCCATTGCCATTTGTGAAAACTATCTTGATTGTATTTTCGCCTTCAGGCAACAAATCGGGATAATCCCAACGTTGTTGATAGCGGGTTTTTAACGCGGCGCGATTAACCGTGTACATCAGTACTCCATTTACATAAACTTCCATTTTTCTGAAACTAGGTCCATCAATATAAAGAATACCGAAAGTTTCACCTGTAAACGTAAAGGTTATAGAAGAATCATATTTAGGGTTACGGCGATAGGAACCGTTATACGCTTTGTTATCTGTAATTTCTTGCCAGCCTGAAGAATAGACAAAACTATTATCCGTATCGTCAAAAACAATGTCATTGACACTGGTTGATGTGGCAGTTGGCTGTAAGGTAGCAGTATGTGAAACCACTGGCGTCTTCGATGGTGTAAATGTCAGCGTTGGTGTAAAAGTAGCCGGGGTAAAGGTAATCGTGGGTGTGCGAGTAAACGTTGCGGTTCGAGTTGGAGTTGGCGACTTAACCGTAGTTGCTGTTGGCGTTCGGGATGGAGTTGATGTTGCGCCGCTGGTAACGGTGTTGTTTTTTAAGGTCACGCCGGTTGGGTAAGAAAGATAAATACCGCCAAAGATTTGATTATTTTCAATTAATACATTTTGGTTACCAGAGTTTATAGTGATACCTCTGCGAATGCCGCTTGGAATCACATTACCAGAAATGATTGAATCTTTTAATTTTCCACCAGCAACTTCAGGCAACCAAGAAGCAATACCATCATAACATCCTTCAATATAGTTATTGATCACATTGACATGATGGCGTTGCGCTCCCCATCCAGAATATGACTCTTCTGCTAACGCAATTCCGGTCGCGCGCCCTCCACCGCGTAAATAGGTATTACCGCAAAAAACAGTATTGTTTTGCACTGTAACGTAAGGTGAATTATCTATATATATATTGACAGCAAAATTGTCGCGGACAGTATTATTTTCAACGATAACATTGACACCGCGTGTAATACCAATACCTTCTCCACAATTTTCATAGACATTGTTACCACGAATTGTTATATTTTGACCACCAACCATCACTTTGACAGCGCTTCCCCATCCGCCTGAACCTGAACAAGTTCCATTAGAACCATTTTCCAAAACGCTATGGTGAACTGATGAGTTTTCAAACTTAATATATTTACCACCAATCAGAACGCCATGTTCTAGAGAACCTCTAATATCAAACCCTGAAATATTAATATAATTTCCAGAAACAGAAATGCCGTTATTCTTTATTCCTTGTGCATTAATGATAGCGTTATTCCCAACAATCGTAATTGGTGCTGAAGCCGTCCCCGATTTTGAAACAATTAACGATTGGTTGGTGAAGGTTCCAGAGACCATTAATGTATCTCCTGCAACCAAAACAGAAACCGCTTTTACAAGAGTCTTAAAAGGTGCAGTTGATGAACCCGAATTCGAGTCATTGCCTGAGGGGTTAACATAATAAACTTTTGGCGCGTGAACAGGAGACACAGGCGACGACGCGTAGACGCTGTGATAACTCACAAGAATCACAGCCACCGCCGTGATTACACTTATGAATTGATACAGTGCTTTTTTCATGTTAGTCTTTCATCTCCAATTAAAATTATGAGTGCCAATAATGAATTTTTTATTCTAAACCGCACCCAAATATAATATTAACATGTCATTTTACTAAAAAAGCACTCCTAACCATGACTAAAGTACTATTTTTTCCCTGCATTTCTGTAAGGATTTCAATGTTTTGAAAAAATCAAACGGTTTTACAAATATTCTAGATATTCAGAATACAAAACGACCTGCCTCAAAACTATCTTGAGACAGGTCGTTTATATATTTAGAGGTCAAAGATATTACAACTTGACCAATTAATTGAGGTTGGCTAACGAACTATGATGGCATCAAAAGTACCATTGCCATTTAGAAAGACAAGTTGGATTGTATGAGCACCGTTTGCCAAAACAGCGGGATAATCCCAACGTTGCTGATGCTTTATATCAGATACTCCACGCTTGATGGTTTGCACTAATACGCCATCTACATAAACAGACATTTGTCTATAGAGTGACCCATCTGTGTATAAAATGCTAAAAGACGTGCCTGTAAAATTCAAAGTTACTGAAGCATTATAGTTAGAATTAGTTTTATATGAGCCATTGTAAGCATTGTTTGCAACAATATCCTTCCAGCCTGTTGAATAAACAAAGCTAGCATTCGTGTCATCCAATACAGTCTCACTGCCTCCTGGCTGATTAGTGTTAGTAGCCGCCGGTAAAGTAGGAACAACCAATATAACAGTAGGTGTAGATGGCACGGTTGTGATTGTAGGCGACGCAGGAACAACTAAAGTAGGGATAGGCGTTGAGGGTTGTTTAGTAGCCGTTGCAGATACTGGAATGACAGGTGTAGTGGTATGGGGAATCACCTGCGTTACAGTTGGGGGTATAGAATTTCCAATTTTATTATTTTGCGCGGTTACACCATTTGGATAGTTAACCACAATCGCAGCGAAAATAGTGTTATTTGCTATCAATACATTCTGACTTACCGAATCGATAACAATACTTCTGCGTATTCCATTTGCAATCGTATTACCTGAAATCACAGAATTTATCAATTTTCCACTAGTCATTTCAGGTTTCCACGAACTAATCCCATCATAACATCCAGCTACATAGTTATTCAAGACATTAATGTCATGACGTTGTGTTCCCCAACCAGCATATTCTTCTTCAGCAATACCAATACCAGTTGGACGGCGACCATCGCGCAAGTATATGCCTGTGCAAGTGACCGTGTTATTTTGTGCCGTTGTGTACGGAGAATTATCAAGATAGATGTTCACACTATAGTTGTCACGTACTGTATTATTTTCAACCAACGTATTTACACCACGAGTAATCCCAATTCCTTCTCCGCAATTCTCATAAACATAATTTCCACGAATAGTCACATTTACAGCACCGACCATAACCTTAACGGCACTGCCCCAGCCACCTGAGCCTGAGCAAGTTCCAGAACCATTTTCTAAAACGCTATGATGAACAGAAGAGTTTTCAAATTTGACATTTTTTCCGCTAATCAACACTGCATGTGAAACAGTCCCTTTTACTTCAAAACCCGTGATATTGATATAACTTCCACTGATTTTTATTCCAGAGGCTTGTGCTCCCTTCATATCAAGGACTGCCGCATTTCCGATAATGTTAATTGGAGCAGAAGCAGTGCCAGATTTTGAGACAGTTAAGGGCTGGTTAAATGTACCTGTCACCATCAGTGTATCACCCGCTACAAGAGCAGAAACACCTTTCGCCAATGTTTTAAATGGCGCAGTAGCTACCCCAGAATTTGAATCATTACCCGCTGGGTTGACATAATAAATCTTTGAGGCTTGTACCAGCGATGATGAAGATGAGGCTTCAGCATTTCCATATACTCCTAATATCAGAGCAAATGCGAATACAATACTCATCATTCGATTCATTGTTTTGTTCATTTTATTTCTCCTTTATGTGCCGAAAATTGTCGGCAACCGATGCGCAAATTACTTTAGATTTGATGTTTCCAAATCTAAATGAGCGCATCACCTTCGCAGAGTAACATAGTGAATACAGATAGTACCTATACAAAGTATTAGGTTTCCTCATCATTTCTGTTAAGTTTTCATATCGGTAAGAATTAGGTGTAATTTTTATAAAATATTTTTCATATCTCTTCAAAATATGCAATAAATAAGTTAAGCATAAGAATCATCTATCACTCATGTAAGGTATTAAATTCATGATTTATGACAAGTTGATATTTTTTAGAAATACGGTAAGATAAAGAACATTCTCTATGTTTAATATTGCTAATGCCCGCTTCGCTTTTTTGGATATTGAAACTACTGGTCTTTCCCCATGGTTTGGAGACCGCATCTGCCAAGTTGCAATTGTATTGACAGAAGGCAGACGCATCAAACAGACGTTCGACCTGCTCATCAACCCTGAGCGTGAGCTTTCACCTTCAGCGATTCACATCAACGGATTGGATAAAGATGAATTAGAAAAAGCACAGCGTTTTCCATTGGTTTCAAACGAAATTGAAGCCGCATTACGAGATGCTGTGGTGGTTTGTCACAACGCAAAATTTGACATTCAATTTTTAGATAATGAATATCGCAAGTTAAATCGAAATATCGAAATCCCCAACCTCATTGACACGTTATTAATCGCCCGCGAATTTTATCAACTACCTTCTTACAGTTTGAATCAACTTGCCAAAGAGTTCAATATTTCTACCAATCTGCAAGGCTCACACGCACTCGCAGATGCGATTACTTTGAAAAACCTATTTTTTGCAATGATGGACTCCTTGAAATCAATCAACAAATCCTTAGATGATTTCATTGGAATCTATAACTCCCCCGCCTGGCCCCAAGAAGGGATATATCTACCCACCGAACTGAGTGAAGCCATTAACAGCGGCAAAAAACTATTCATCAAATATGCAGATAAAGATGGGGAAACTTCAGAACGTTGGATTACCCCCAAAGATGTGATCGGCTTAGCCGATTACATTTATTTACAGGCATACTGTCATAGCCGCGAAGCCGAACGGACGTTTCGATTAGACAGAATTTTGAATGTGGAAATAGAAGCAAAAGCGTAGGTCACGTTTTCAACGTGAGAAATGTAAATTTCAAGAGAAAAGCCATGTTAAAAGCAAGACCTACTTTTTCAATATCTGCGACAAAGCATTTTTGAAAACTTCATAAGGCTGTGCACCGACAATCGCATACTTGTCATTAATTACATAGGTAGGCACGCCACTTACCCCAATTTGATACGCCTGCTGTACCTGACCAGCCACTTCCTCAGTATACTTTCCACCCTCTACACTTAATTGCATATCGTTTGCGTCTAAACCAACTTCTTCTGCAACAGCCCGAAGTACACTCCAATCACTTGGGTCTTGGCTTTCAGCATACACTTTATGAAACATGGCTTTATGAAATGGATTGGCTTTGCCATGTTGACGTGCATATTCTGTGGCTTCGTGCGCTAGGCGGGTATTATAAAAACGCTTTGTTGAAACAAACGGCAAGTTGTGTGCTTCTGCCAATTGATGTAGATATTCTTCAGAACCATTTTCACGCGCTTTTAAAACATATTCTGGCAAATCCATGCCTTCAGGTGGCGTATCGGGACGCAAATAAAATGGTCGCCATTCAATATCAATTTTGTATTCTGTTTTCAGTTTATTTACTGCGCCTTGACCCACATAACACCATGGGCAAATGTAATCAGAGAAAATAGTTAATTTAAAATCCATTGACAGTCCTTTGTGAAAAGTAGACTGTCAATGGATAAGGATTCTTACTAATCAAAGTAATAAGGCGAGCAGGGATATTTCGCGTCGGATGGGGCAATCACATAAATTGGATATGTTCTGTCATCAATTTCAAATTCATCTAATTCATTTCTTACCGAACGAAGGGCAGTCTCAGCGTTGATGCGTGCAAAGTGAAAAGATTGCCATTCGTATTCATTTTCATCGCCTCTTTCATAGCGGATACATGCTAAGGCGGCGGCGACTTTCTCATGCACCGAATCAGGTAGACCCGAAGATTGAAGCGCGTTGACCAAAACAGGGACAGCATCATCAGAAAGTTGGATAAAGTATTGCGAGTCTAAATCAACCGCATCTTTTTGAGTCAATTCACGTTTGATATTTTGATTCACGATAAACGCATCAACATTTAATATCGGCAGACTGATGGCAAATCCAAATGATGCCATCAGCATGGCGATTGCAAACAGGCGTTCTTTGCGCAGAATTTCGAGAACAATGGTAGCCACCAAAAGCAAGCCAAGCCAAATCAGAAAAACGTGTGTATACGTGCGGACGCGAGAAAAGCCATACGCGGCTTCATAAAGATTGAGACGTTGAAACGCAGAGAATAACATCACCAGCAAAAGTAAAACGAGTGCAATGCCAAAGCCTGAATAAATTTTTCTTTGATTTTCTGTTTCACGTTTGGTGACGGCACTTAATGTAAGCAACATCAGTAATGCAAAAAATGCCACTGCGACTAATTCGCCAAAGCCTTTGCGGGCATATTCTGCATAGGTGTAGCCTTCAACATTGATGTTGGTTGTGCCGCCAAAAAAATATTGAAATTGAATGACAACAAACATGGCAAACAAAGCGACAACGCTTCCTAAAATAATTGTCGATTCGATGAAACCTAAAAATGGTGGAATAAGTGATTTTCCTTCAGCGACTAATTTTTCATCTTTTGATTCGGTAGCGGCGTGCAAGACAATGCCCGCTAAAGCATAACCAACTACGAGAATATAAATAAAGCGGAAGATATATTCGGGTAAATCTTCCAGTTTGAAGAGTTCAATAAAATCATCAAGGCGTTGACCAAAGACCACGTCGGCAGAGGCAAGCAGACTTGCAAAGATGGCGACAATCGGTAATGCAATCACAAGCCCGCGAATAATTGGCATGAAATTATATTTGGAAGGTTTTATACCTGACTCAGTTTGTACTTTGCGAACATCATTTGAAAATAAAATTGGACGAGCAACGATGCTACCTGCTAACGCCGCTAATTTGGCGACACCATCTGCAAATGTATATTGAAGCCATCGTCCGCCGAGATATGTGACCGTGAGAATGGTCAATGTCACTAAAGTAAATGTGTAGGCGAGAAAGGTCGTCATTGATTCGGCGCGGATAAATGTCACGACGATGAAAAAGATGAAGAGCGGAATCAATATCAAGGAAGAACGATGCGGGCGAAGCCCATCACTCATTAAAAGATAAAAGGCGGCGATTAAACAAGCCGTCCAAAAAATTGCGAAGTTGATGCCGGGCGATTGTTCCCAAAATAGGAAATCAAATAGCCAGCCAAGTGCAAGGACGATGAGCCAAAGTTTATTTGGGTTGTTTTTCATAATTTCTCCATTTTTACCACGAAGGACACAAAGTGTCGCAAAGGGGAAGTAAAGTTTTCAGTAGGATACTGCGGCAGGGCTTGCGGAGTCTCTCAAAAGGTATCAGAAATTTCCAAGACCTCGGAGGTTTTGAAAACCTCCGAGGTCTGAGACATAAATTACAGATTTGTGAGAATCTAAAAAATCTATTGACAGGCACTTTATTTTATGACATACTACCGACATTATTTCGGGGGCAAACAAATTGAATTGCCATCCTTTAAGAAAGGAGGAGGTGATGTCTCTCATGGATAGTAGTATTAAACCCAGCGCTGTGGCATCCCTCCTCAAGTAAGTAAAGGAAGCCACAGCGCCCCACGAATGCCATCCGCAAGGATGGCATTCTGGTTTTAATGAGGAATTTTTTCTTAGCCACAGAGAACACAGAGGTCACAGAGATTTATAAGAGTTTTCTCAATGGTCTCTGTGACCTCTGTGGCAAATTATTTTTTGATTCTATTAATAAAATCCGATTTCAGGATTTATTTGATTTGCAAACGCATCAATTCCACCACCTACATTAAACACATTTTCATAACCCTGACTTTCAAGCCACATGGTCACTTGTTTGCTTCGATTGCCATGATGACAAATCACATAGACAGGATATTCTTTCTTTTGA
>JAEURF010000066.1 GCA_016789205.1 Anaerolineales bacterium | reverse complement strand
AAGAGAAAAAAGCCGGTACATATCGTATGCAAATTTGCACAGACTTACCTTGTGCATTACGCGGTGCAGATGAATTTTTGAATCAAGTTTGCGAACACTTAAATGTTAAAGATGGCGAAACCACACAAGATGGTTTGGTAACTGTTGAACACGTGATGTGCCTCGCGGCTTGTGACCGGGCTCCGATGTTCCAAAGCCAAGGACCGCATGGAATCAAATATCACGAATACATGACTCTTGAGCGGGTGAATGAATGGCTCCAGTCGCTGAAGCAAGTTGAAACAGGAGAGAAGCGATGAGTCACATCTTATTAAGACATCGAGACATACCTGACCTGCATAAATTTAACGTCTATAAAAAGAATGGCGGTTTTGCCGCTTTCAAAAAAGCCGTGACCAAAATGCAACCCGGCGCAGTAATTGATGAAGTCAAAAATTCTGGCTTACGTGGACGTGGTGGGGCAGGCTTTCCAACGGGTATGAAATGGTCTTTCATTGATAAAAATATTTGGCCCCATTATGTAGTTGCCAATGCCGATGAATCGGAACCGGGCACTTTCAAAGACCGCGAATTGATGGAAATGAATCCTTTTCAATTTTTGGAAGGCTTGGCAATTGCATCGTATGCAGTTGGCGCGAATGTTGCTTATGTATATTTGCGTGGTGAGTTTTGGCAAATTGCTGAAGCCATGGATAAACAAATTGCTGAGATGGAGGAAGCAGGTTTTCTCGGTGATAAATTATTCGGCACTGATTATTCATTAAGAATTTATACGCATTTAGGTGCAGGTGCATACATTTGTGGCGAAGAAACTGCTTTGTTGGAATCACTTGAAGGCAAACGTGGTCAGCCTAGAAATCGTCCGCCATTCCCCGCCGTGTTTGGTTTATTTGGTAAACCGACTGTGATTAATAATGTAGAAACATTTGCAAACGTTCCACCGATTATTGCCAACGGCGCAGATTGGTATAAAAGCATCGGTACACCAGATGCCGCTGGTGTAAAAATTTATTCATTATCTGGGCGTGTTCGTAAGCCCGGTAATTATGAACTTCCGTTTGGTTCTACGTTTAGACAATTAATTTATGAACATGGCGGTGGTGTGCAAGATAGCCGAACGGTCAAAGCGATTATGCCAGCAGGTGCTTCTTCTTCTTTAATTGTTGCGAATGATAAAGTGTTAGATACCCCGATTGATTATGCCGCTGTCCGTACTATGGGCGCAGATTTAGGTTCCGCCTCTGTGATCGTGTTAGATGACACAGTCGATTTGAAATGGGTGATTAGCAAAACACTCAAATTCTTCAAGCATGAATCTTGTGGAAAATGCACACCTTGCCGCGAAGGTACATTCTGGATGAACAACATCAGCAAACGTATGCAAAATGGCAATGGCGTAAAAAATGAAGATGTAGATTTGTTATTGAATGTTGCCAAACAAATTCAAGGCAAGTGTTTGTGCGCTTTGGGTGAGTTTTCTACGATGGCAGTTGTGACAGGTATAGAAAGATTTCCACAGGACTTTAACAGAGCATAGCGTATGACGACAAAACAAGTAAACGTAACGATTAATGGAAAAACAGTCAGTGTGCCTGCGGGTATCACTGTGGTTGAAGCCGCCAAAATGCACGGAATTGATATTCCTGTATTTTGTCATCATCCCAAACTAGAGCCAGTAGGAATGTGCCGCATGTGTTTGGTTGAAATTGGCGCGCCTATGGTGGACCCAAAAACAAAAGAAGTGGTGATGGAAAATGGCGCGCCGAAAATTGCCATGCGCCCAAAACTTGAAACCGCTTGCACCAACCGCGTGTTTGATGGCATGGTGGTTGAAACGCAAACTCAAAAAGCCATGCTGGGTCAAAAAAGCACAGTTGAATTTTTGCTGACATCGCACCCATTAGATTGCCCCGTGTGTGATAAAGGCGGCGAATGTCCGCTTCAAAATTTGACTATGGCGCATGGTCCGGGCAAGAGCCGTTTCATCTATGATGAAAAGATACGTCTGGATAAACAAGTGCCGCTGGGTGAATTAATTTATTTAGACCGCGAACGTTGTATTCAATGCGCGCGCTGCGTGCGCTTTCAAGAAGATATTGCTAGCGAACCCGTTTTGGGTTTTGATGAACGCGGACGAAAAATGCAAATCGTTTCATTATCTGAACCAGGTTTTGATTCGATTTTTTCTGGTAACACTACGGATATTTGTCCAGTAGGCGCGTTGACGACTGCAGATTTCCGCTTCGGTGCCCGACCGTGGGAACTGAGTGCTGAATCCTCAATATGTACGCAATGTCCAGTTGGGTGTAACACTACTTTAAATACTCGCCGTGAAGCTAAAGCTGGTGGTGATATTGTTGTTAAACGAGTCATGCCACGTCAAAATGAAGAAGTCAATGAAATTTGGTTATGTGATAAAGGTCGCTTTGCATATCATTATGCTGAAAGCAAAGAACGCTTAACCAAACCAATGATTCGCAAAGATGGAAAATTATCTCGCGCTTCATGGGATGCCGCTACAAAATTAGCCGCAGAAAAATTTACGAAGAATAAAAAAGATTTTGTTGTGTTGGCTTCTGGACGATTATCAAACGAAGATCTGTTTAATCTCAAATCACTTGCAGATACAGTAGGTGGCAAAGCCATTTTATATTCTGATATGGGTGGTGGCGACGTGACCAAGTTAGTGGGTGTAGGTGCTGGCACAAATATTGGAAAACTTGGTAAAGAAGATGCTATTGTTGTAATTGCGTCTGATTTATATGAAGAAGCACCTATTTGGTGGTTACGAGTCAAGCAAGCCGCACAACGTGGTGCTACTTTGATTGTGGCAAATCCACGTGGCACAAAGTTAGATAAATTTGCAAAACATGTCATCCGCTACGAACATGGTGATGAAGTTAAGACAGTTAATGATTTAGGCAAGAAAAATAAAATTGCTGATGAATTTGCCAAAGCCAAAAATGCAATCATCTTCTATGGCAGTGATGGTTTGGGAGTCAACGGCACTTCAGCATTAGCCTCTGCTTGTGGAAGTTTGTTAAAAGAAACGGGTCATGTTGGTAGAGCGAATAATGGATTAATCGGTGTGTGGCAAAGAGCCAATGACCAAGGTGCCTTTGAAATGGGTTTTGAAGCCGAAGCCGATTTAGAAAAAGCACTTAAAGGAAAAGCCGTTTATATCGCTGGGGCTGACCCTGTGGGTGATGACCCGAATTTAGCCAAAGCCTTGAAGGGCGCAAAATTTGTAGCTGTGCAAGATTTACTTGAAACTGCTACAACCGAAATTGCAGATGCAGTATTCCCGGCTCAAGCATTTACAGAACGAGAAGGTACGTTTACTTCTGGCGAAAGACGTGTTCAAAGATTTTATGCGGCAGTACCCGTGAAAGGGGATAGCAAACCAGACTTTGCAATTACATCTATGATTGCCAAGCAAATGGGTGTGATTTTAGAAGGTTCATCGGTGCGTGTGGTCTTTGATTTGTTATCCAATTCAATTGAAGCCTTTGCGGATTTGAATTATGACAAACTCGCTGAAACCAAAGAACAATTCCCAATTGTGGGTCGCAGTGACATGTATTATGGTGGCACGACTTATGAAAATGTTAAGGGCTTAGGCGTCCAACTGCTCCCGATGGCTCAAGTTGGAGGAACAGTACGCATTCCGAAGGTCAGAAAAGAAGCGGCTCTTCATCCAAAAGAAAAAGAAGTGTTGGCTGTACCGATTAATAAGTTATATGATTTTGGAATCACTGTCAGCAGTGCCGAATTGCTTGAGCAAAGAATCGGTGAAACGAAAATCTCGATGAATTCATCCACTGCTAAAAAATTAGGCGTGGATGTTGGTAAGAATGCCAAAATTAGTTTTGATGGTGTGAGTGGCGAAGCGATTGTAAACATTGATGATTCGGTTTCGGCAGGTGTGGTGCTTGTGCCGCGTAGTATGGGGCTTGCAATTCGTGAGCCAGTGGTTGCGAAGGTGAAATAATGGATTGGATACAATGGCTTGAATGGTTTTTGAAAGGCGCAATTTTGTGTGTTATTTTGTTAGGTGGCTTTGCTTACCTAACTTTATATGAACGCCGCGCCTTAGCAAGAATGCAAGTACGTGTGGGACCGAATCGCGCCGGTCCGCAAGGCGTATTGCAACCGATTGCGGATGCAGTCAAGTTAATTTTCAAAGAAGAATTTACACCTGCGCGAGTTTATAAAGTAGTTTTTGTTCTTGCGCCTGTATTAACGGTTGTGCCTTCATTAGTGATTGCGGCAGTTGTGCCATTGGGTACATCATTTATGTTGTTCGGGCGTGAAATACATTTATATGTCGCTGATTTGAATGTCGGTGTTTTGTATTTGATGTCTATCGCTTCGATTGCAGTGTATGGCATTGTCTTGGCAGGTTGGTCTAGCAATAATAAATATGCCATGTTGGGTGGCATTCGTTCATCGGCGCAGATGATTTCGTATGAACTCGCACTTGGTTTTTGTTTTGTACTTGCGATTTTGCTGGGCAATTCAATGAGTTTGAATGAAATTGTCGAAGCGCAAAAAAATATGTGGTTTGTGGTCGTACAACCTGTTGGTGCATTGGTTTTCTTTGTGGTTGTGTTAGCAGAAGTCAACCGTGCGCCGTTTGACATGCCCGAAGCTGAGCAAGAATTAACCGCTGGTTATCACTCTGAATATTCTGGTATGAAGTTTGCTTTGTTCTTCATGGCTGAATATCAAAAGATGATTGTCATGTCTATGATTACGGCTACTTTGTTCTTTGGCGGTTATCGAGAATTATGGTTTTTGAAAGATACCCTCTTCAGTGTAGATGCCGTTTGGACAATTGGTGCATGGACATTTAACGCTTGGTTCCTCGGACCGATTTATTTATTCATTAAAGTCTTTTTGATTTTATTTGTGATGATTTGGGTACGCGCCACTTGGCCCCGCGTCCGTTATGACCGTTTGATGGCGCTCGGCTGGAAAATTTTCCTACCGCTGACATTGGCGTTATGTTTCATCACCGCAGTTGGCATTTTGCTCGCAGATTTATACAATCCGCTTTATTATTGGAGCATTCCAATTCTTTCAATTATTAGCTTTTTGATAGCAACGATTGTGATTTATAGTGACTTAACGAGGAGAAAGACCAATGCGCGTGTTTGAACCTATTATTGAACTGTCTAAAGGATTGGGCGAAGTTCTGCGTTCATTCCTGTTTGAAAAGACAGTCACCTATCAATATCCCGAAGTGAAGCGCGAAGTCCGCCCGCGTTTTCGTGGTCGCCATGTTTTGAATCGTTATGACAACGGTCTCGAAAAATGTATTGGATGTTCACTGTGTGCCGCCGCCTGTCCTGCGGATGCTATCTTCGTTGAATCTTCTGAAAATACAGATGAAAAACGCTTCTCACCCGGGGAGAGATATGCCTCGACCTACGAAATTAACATGCTCCGATGCATTTACTGTGGCTTTTGTGAAGATGCTTGTCCCACCGAAGCCATTACATTAGGTGACAATTACGAATTATCTTTTACTGACCGCAAGCAAGCTATTTATACAAAAGATATGTTGCTCCTGCCTGTCAAAGCAGAAAATATGTTAACTCCGCAAAAAGTGGAACCAAAAGTATTCACTCGTTCCGTTCCACAAATGGAAGACCCTAGAGATTAGAAAGAAGGTAAATAGGTAAACATGTACACAGTTTTTTACTTGTCTCCTTGTCTACTTGTTTACATTTTCAAATAACTATGACTGACTTAATCGTTTTCCTTGTTTTATCTCTCGTTGCCATTGCTTCCGCATTGGGCATGTTGTTCAGCCGTAACACAGTTTATTCCGCATTGTTCCTTGTTTTGAACTTTGTGGTTGTGGCTGTCTTTTATCTTTTGCTCGGCGCGCCATTTATTGCCATGGCACAAATCACAGTCTATGCTGGTGCAATTATGGTGTTGTTCTTATTCGTCATCATGCTCTTAGGTGCGGAAAATCTTCCGCCGTCTGAAGTGCTTCCGTGGCAAAGACCCTTAGCCATTTTGCTCTCAACGATTCTTGCAATCGAATCAATCTATTTAGTGTTTGCTCGCGCCCGTTCAGATGCTTCAATCATTTCACCAGATGCTTCAGTCAATACCATTGAAAATTTACGAGAAATGGCAATGACTTTATTCAATCAGTTCTTGCTTCCATTTGAAGTGACCTCTATTCTTTTGTTAGTGGCAATGGTCGGCGCAATTGTGTTGAACAAACGAGAAAAGGCAGGCTAAACATCATGGTGACAGTTGATTATTACGTTGTGCTTTCTGCCATTTTATTTATTATTGGCGCGTTAGGCGTTTTATCTCGCCGCAACCCGTTGATTATTTTCATGTCGATTGAGTTGATGCTCAACGCCGCAAACTTAGCGTTTGTTGCATTTTCTAGCGTGTACGAATCATTTACTGGACAAATTTTTGTGTTCTTTGTAATTGCCGTCGCCGCCGCAGAAGTAGCAGTCGGCTTGGCGTTGCTTGTTGAAATTTTCAAATCGAAGAAGAATATCAATATTGATGAAATGAATTCTTTGAAAGGTTAAATTCGTTGGTCGAGTAGGTCGAGGCGATAGCCGAGACCGTATCGAGACCAACAAGTCAATAGTAAACAGAAAATTATTTGTAAACCTGTGGTCTCGGTACGACACTCGCAAAAATCGCTCGTGTCTACTCGACCACCGAATGGAATAAAAGAGAATGCACTTAAGCGAAACAGTACAAACAGGTTTTTATTTTCTTACGCCGATGCTGGTGTTTTTTCCAGTTATCGGTTTGCTGATTAACACCATCTTCGGCAAACGCATGAGCGAGAATCAAGTTGGCGCAATCGCTAGTATTGCGGCAGGCGCAACATTCGTCGTTTCCGTATTGTTGGCGTATTCCGTTTCCATCAATCATGGCGAATTGATGCGCTGGCAACTTGCCGAATGGATTCACATTGGGGAGCTCAAACTCGATTGGACGTTCCGCATTGATTCACTTTCCGCCACCATGATGTTAGTTGTCTCTGGCGTCGGCACATTGATTCACATCTACGCTATCGGATACATGCACGAAGATGTGCGCTTCAAACATGAAGAAGGCAGATTTAATCGCTTCTTCATTTACCTCAACTTGTTCATTGCTTCGATGATGATCCTTGTCTCAGGCGACTCGTACTTAATGTTATTCGTCGGCTGGGAAGGTGTGGGCTTATGTTCATTCCTACTCATCGGCTTTTGGTTTGAAATGGATACACTCGCTCGACCTTCATGGGCAAATTCAGATGCCGCCAAAAAAGCCTTCATTGTTAACCGCATTGGTGACTTTGGTTTCTTAATCGCAGGCTTTTTGATGTTCTGGCATTTAGGAAATAGTTTTCAATTTGATTCTGTTTTTGAAGCTGCCAAGAATGCTCCTCCAGAAATTATTGTTGCGATTACTTTGTTTATGTTAGTTGGCGTTGCTGGTAAATCTGCTCAAATTCCATTGTATGTTTGGCTACCGGACGCGATGGCAGGTCCAACACCAGTTTCCGCCTTAATTCATGCCGCCACGATGGTGACTGCTGGCGTTTACTTAATCACACGTTCATTCCCGTTATATGATTTAGTTCACGAAGCTCAAAACATTGTTGCACTCGTAGGCGCTGTCACTGCTTTATTTGCCGCGACGATAGCGGTCGGTCAATATGATATTAAGAAAGTATTGGCTTATTCAACCATTTCACAACTTGGTTTCATGGTTGCCGCAGTTGGAATGGGTGCTTATGTAGCAGGCATGTTCCATTTGATTACACATGCTTTCTTCAAAGCTTTATTGTTCCTTTCAGCAGGCTCTGTGATTTTAGGTGTTGAACGCGGACATCATGCCCATGAACATCATGATCACCATGAAGAAAAGCCAAAGAAAAAGTTAGGTAAAAAGAAGAAAGAAGAAGATTGATTTTCTAACAATTGCAAAAAGCCGAAACATAAATGGAAGAGGCTAAAAACACCTACAATCAACAAATATAAGAAATTTCTTGTAATAATTTTCTTTGTTAAATTTTACTTCTTTAATACTCTTA